>NZ_JAYXIH010000016.1:0-91115 GCF_036016755.1 Aurantimonas sp. A3-2-R12
CGTCGTGGTCGTCTGCGGCGAGATCATGACCATGCCGGGCCTGCCGCGCGTGCCCTCGTCGGAATCCATCCGGCTCAATGACGAAGGCCTCATCGAAGGCCTGTTCTAGAAGGGATATGCGACCGTGATCCGCGAGATACTCGTTCCGGTACGTGGTGACGGCAAGGGCGACAACGTCCTTGCCCATGCCTCCGCCTTGGCCAGACGGTTCAAGTCACACGTCGTGGTGACCCATTGCCGTCCGAGGCCACAGGACCTGCTGCCCTATGGGGTCCCGGTTCCCACGTTCCTCAAGGATCAGCTGCAAAAGCAGGCGATCGAATTGGCCAACCAGGTCGAGAAGAGCTTGAAAAGCGAATTCGACATGCTGGTTCAAAAATTCGATCTGACGGTCTCCGATGAGCCGATCGCGGGAACGGCGACAGCGACTTGGGTGGAGGAAGAAGGACGCCAGGTCGAAGTGATCAAGCGCCATGGCCGGTTGGTCGATTTGATCGCGGTGGCGCAGCCGGATCGAGCCGGGATGCTCGGCGTCAACAGCCTCAAGGCAGCGCTGTTCCACACGGGCCGGCCCGTGCTGTTGTGTCCGCCGACCGACACGCCGCCGTTGCAGATCGGCACGCACATCGTCATAGCCTGGAACGGTTCGACCGAGGCAGCGCGGGCGGTCGCGCTGAATATCGGACTTTTGGAAGACGCCAGCACCGTCACGATCCTCACCGGTGGTGAGGAGGCGTACGGGACAACGTCCGAAGATCTCGCCAGCTATCTCAAGAACCGTGGGATTACGGCTGAGATCGAGAGGTTTTCGGCCGGCCACAACGTCGGCAAGGAGTTGCTGGAACGCTGCCGGAAGCTCGGGGCGGACCTGATGGTCATGGGGGCCTATGGCGACAGCCATGAGAAGGAGATCATGTTCGGAGGCAACACGCAGACGGTCATCGAATCGACATCGATACCGGTGGTTCTGGTTCATTAGGGAAGAGGTTCAGTGTGGTCCGGGAAATTCCGGACCGATTGTCATCGATTGACGAAGTCCCTAGAGCCTGATTTACAATAAGAACAGCCGTGTAAAACGGCGAGTGTGAATATCGTGCTTGCTAATGCAAGTAAAATTTTAATGGGAGGAAGACAAAATGAATATCAATAGAAGAGTTCTCATGAGTGTCGTCGGTGCGACCGCATTGGCTTCGACTCTGTTCACGGGCGTTGCCAATGCATGGGAGCCGACCAAGCCGGTCGATTTCGTGATCATGGCCGGCGCTGGTGGCGGGGCGGATCAGATCGCCCGCTTCATCCAGTCGGTTGCCGAGAAGAAGAAGCTGACCGTCCGGCCCCTCGTGCCGAACAACAAGGGTGGCGGCTCCGGCGCTGAGGCGCTGATCGCTCTCAAGGGGGCCAGCGATCCGGATCATACGATCCTCGTCACGCTGAATTCCTTCTTCACGACGCCGCTGCGCCAGGAAAATCTGGGCGTCGACATCACCACCTTCACGCCGATCGCGATGATGGGCGTCGATCCGTTCGTCCTTTGGGTCCACAAGGATTCTGGCATCACGAGTTTCGAGCAGTGGGTCGAGAAGGTGAAGGCCGAGGACGGGAAATACGTCATGGGGGGCACCGGCAAGGGACAGGAAGACTCGCTGGTCATCGCCTGGATGGAGAAGAACTACGGCGTCAAGATCAAGTACATCCCGTACAAGGGCGGCGGCGAGGTCGCCAAGGAGCTTGCGGGCCAACAGATCATGGCGACCGTCAACAATCCGTCGGAAGCACGCGGGTTCTTTCAATCGGGCGATGTTGTGCCCTTGGTAGCGTTTTCAGATGAGCGGCTGCCGAACCTTCCCGATGTTCCTACCATCAAGGAGCTTGGTAAGGACTTCAGCTACTACAATCAGCGGGCCGTCGTCGGTGCGCCGGGTATGTCGGAGGAAGCCGCGCAGTATTACCGCGATCTCTTCGGGACTATCTACGATTCCGAGGAATGGCAGGGCTACATGAAGTCCGAGAGCTTGGAAGGCCTTCCCATGAATGCCGACGAGCAGAAGACGTATTGGACGACGCAGGTCGATCGCCACAAGGAGCTGTTGAAGGAAATGGGTGAATAAGCCCAAATCCTGACTGAACGATAGCAACGATACTAAGTCTAGGGAGAGCCGGCATGCGCCGCGCAGAAATCGTAACCGCGGGCGTGCTGGCCCTCCTTTCAATATACTTGATGTGGAAAAGTACGGAGCTGGATGTCGGCTATATTCGGGGTGAAGGCCCTGGGGGGGGTGCTTGGCCATTCTGGCTGGCCGGTGTCATGCTGGTTTGCACCGGTGTCATTGCTTTCAATTGGTACCGGCGGACGTCGCCGCCGTCGCAGTCGACCGAACCTTTTCTCGACCCCTATGGGCAAAAGATGCTCGCGCTCGTGGGCGGTGGCATCATCGGGTTCGTCGCGCTGGTGAACATCCTGTCGATGTACGGCGCGATGTTCGTGTTCCTCATCTACTATCTGCGCTTTCTTGGACGTCACAGTTGGGTGATGACGATGACCCTCGCCACCGCGATACCTGTCGTCTTCTTCTTCTTCTTCGAGGCGCTTATGCGCATCACCTTGCCCAAGGGCATGGCGTTTCTCGAGCCGGTGTTCAATGCGTTGAACACGATCATCTACTGATGCGAACGGCTCAGGCAATTATCGAGCCCGCGGGGAGGCGGCAGTTATGATGGAAATTCTGGGGCTACTGGGGGACGGCTTCTGGCTGGCAATCCAGCCCGTCAATCTGATGCTGATCATTATCGGTGTCACGCTGGGACTATTCATTGGCGCGATGCCGGGTTTGGGATCGGTCAATGGCGTTGCCATCCTGCTTCCCATCACCTTCCTCGTGCCACCGGCCTCGGCCATCATCTTTCTCGCCGCGATCTATTACGGTGCCATGTATGGCGGCGCGATCAGTTCGATCACGCTGGGCATTCCGGGGGCTTCGACGGCGGTCGCGACGACCTTCGACGGACGGCCGCTGGCTCTGAAGGGCCGCGCCAGTCTGGCCCTTATCACGGCCGCGGTCGCGTCTTTCGTCGGCGGCACTGTCTCCAACGTGCTGTTCACGGCCTTCGCGCCTCCGCTGGCAACCGTGGCGCTCAGCTTCGGACCGCCAGAGATCTTCGCGCTGATGTTGCTGGCCTTCGCAACCTTTGTGGGCTTGGGCGGCGATGACATCCCGAAGACGATTTTCTCGATCTGCATTGGACTGGTTTTCGCGGCCGTCGGTTATGATGAGATTTCGGGGGCTCCGCGTCTCGTTTTCCTCGGCATTCCGGGCTTCCTGCACGGTGTGAACTTCCTGGTTCTGGCCATCGGCGTCTATGGCATCGGCGAGATGCTCTGGACCATCGATTCCACCCGCGGCAAGATCACCTCGACGATGGCGAAGATGTCGTTCCGCGGCATCAACGACGACACCAGGGAGGCGTTTCGACGGGGTTGGAAAGGCATGGGCATCGGCTCGTTCCTCGGGTTCTTCGTCGGCATCCTGCCCGCCGCCGGCGCTACTCCCGGTTCGCTGATGTCCTATGGTGTCGCCAAGATGTTCTCGCGCAATCCGAAAGAATTCGGGCAGGGCCATCCGGGTGGTGTCGCCGCACCGGAGGCGGCGAACAATTCCGCCTCGACCGGCGCCATGCTGCCGATGCTGACGCTCGGTATCCCCGGTTCTCCGACGACGGCCATCCTGCTTGGCGGCATGGTCATCTGGGGTCTGACGCCAGGGCCGCGCTTGTTCACCGATCAGCCGGAATTCGTTTGGGGCCTCATCGGTTCGTTCTACGTCTCGAACTTCTTCGCGCTAGTCATCAACATCGCCTTCATCCCGCTGTTTATCTGGATGTTGCGGATGCCCTTCACGGTCCTGGCACCGATGATCTTCATCCTGTCGGTCGTGGGTGGTTATGCCGCGACACAGGACATGCACGACGTCTGGCTGATGTTGATTTTCGGCTTCGGGGCGTTCTTCCTGCGCAAGCTCGATTACCCGGTGGCGCCGGCGGTGCTGGCGATCGTGCTCGGACCGATTGCCGAGCCGACCTTGCGGCAATCGCTGCTGTTCTCATCGGGCGATCCGTCGATCTTCTTCACGCGGCCGATCGCCGGACCGATCACGGTCATCGCCTTGATCCTGATCTTCCTGCCGCTGT
Organism: Aurantimonas sp. A3-2-R12; assembly: GCF_036016755.1. Classification (NCBI taxonomy): domain Bacteria; kingdom Pseudomonadati; phylum Pseudomonadota; class Alphaproteobacteria; order Hyphomicrobiales; family Aurantimonadaceae; genus Aurantimonas; species Aurantimonas sp. A3-2-R12. The sequence continues at coordinate 4,186 of NZ_JAYXIH010000016.1, forward strand.
TCAAGCTGATCTGGGACAAGACGCGGCGTCCGACCTCGAAACCTGCCTGATCGATGGCGGTCACCGAAAGCCCGGGGGACACGGGGGCCGAATTCGGCCCCTGGAATCCCGGGCTGAGTTCGACGATACCGCAGCGGCTTTTGCCGCTGTCGACCATGTTCCGTCCGGAAAATGTCGAGACCGGCTTTAGGGAGGCTCGCGAACTCGCCGACTTCAGCGGGCTCGACCCCAAGGACACGATTGCCTTTCGCGCGGAACGCTTGATCGTCCACGAACTGCTGATCCGGGTGACGGCGGATCTATCGGTGCCGGACGGGCCGGAATACGAGGAACTCGGAATCAACATGCGCGGGATGACCGCGCGGATCTACGACGAGCACGTCAGGCCGCGGCTCGGCGGTTTGAAGTCGGAGCACGAGCGGCTCGTCAGCCGGGCTCGCGATTTCTTCGCGGCGGAATTGCAACGACTGGACCGACCGCAGGCGTCGCCAGGCGCGGCACCGACAGCGAAAAGTGGTTTGCTGGACAGGTTGCTTGGCAGGGAGCGAAAGACGCCGTCACCTAAGGCCTTCCCGGATGACAGAGCCGCGCTCGAAGCCGCCACCGCCCGCTGGGCGGGGATGCAAGATTCGTTCGAGGCGGCCTGCGCCAATGCCCTTGCCACGGTCACCAGCGCGGTCGTCCGCACCCATGGCCGGTTGCCCTTTGACAAGACGATGATCGTCGACCTTGCGGCCAATTTTTTCGTCAACGACTATGGCAGCGCGCGATTGGGTTCCGCGCTGGATCCGATTATCGAATCGGCGGCGAAGGTCGAAGGCTATCGGTATCTTCCGACCCAGACGGAGCCGTTCGTCATGAACGTGAAGGGGGCGTCGGCCGCCGGGAAGAGTACCATCCGGCCGCATCAGCGCGCCCTGGCCAAAAAGCTCGGTGTGCCCTGGGAGGACTTTGCCCTCGTCAGCCCGGATTACTGGCGCAAGCATCTCCTCGACTACGGTTCGCTGGGGGCTGATTACAAATATGGAGCGATGCTCACCGGTCACGAATTGGAGATCATCGACCGGAAGCTCGACCGCTACATGGCCGAAAAGGCCGACCGGGGAACGATGCCGCATCTTTTGATCGACAGGTTCCGCTTCGACAGTTTCAGAACCGGTGACAATCAGGATCGCGGCAGCAATCTGCTGACCCGGTTCGGCCACACCGTGTTCATGTTCTTCATGGTCACCCCGCCGCCACACACCGTGGAACGGGCCTGGAAACGCGGGCTGACGACCGGACGGTACAAGGCCGTGGACGATCTTCTCCACCACAATATCGAGGCCTATACCGGCATGCCCGCGCTGTTCTTTTCCTGGGCGTTATCGGACAAGAAGGTTCACTACGAATTTCTCGACAACGATGTGCCGAAAGGCGAGCGCCCGCGTACAATAGCCAGCGGCTGGAACCGCCGGATGAACGTCTATGACGTCGATGGGTTGCTGAATATCGAGCGGTTCAGGAAAATAGATGTTCGCGCATCGGGTCCCGGCGAGGTTTACCAGGAGGGAGCCGATATCCTCGCGGAAAACCTGGAATTTCTGCGGCAATGTAGCGAGCGCCTCGACCAGGTTCGGTTCGTCAATCCCAAGACCGGCGAGCGATACGGCCTTATCGGGACGGAGAGCCGGGCGTGGTGGGACCGCAGCTTGTCATCCTGTCCGGACGAGCTCTCGGACCTCCTGGAAGGGGTCGTTGCGGACGCCGCGACGCATCCTCGAAGCGATACCGCAACCGGTGGCTCGGATATTGGGGACGAAATGAACTACATCATTGGCCAGCTGCATTAAACGCGCCGGCAAGCCGCGCCGCTGATCTGTTCCGGTTTCCTGCAAGGCGCCGAGGCGCCTTGCAGGAGCGATGTCACGCCGCCTTCACGCAATTCGCGGCCAGTTTCCGGTCGACTGTGTCGACCGTCACGTTGAGGGCAGGGTGCTCCATGCCGAGCGACAGTCCAATCCGCTGCACCAACTTGTCCACGCGTTCGATGGTCGTCGCACCGCCGGCAATTGCCCGCGCCGCCGACGATGGCTTCAACAGATTTTCAGCGGCTTTGGCATATTTGTCGAACGGCACAGGATCCTCCGGCGACGCCCCGAGACGGCTGACGATCTCGTTGACGAACCCGTAGATCTCTCGCGACAAATCGATGTCGCCATGGACCGCGTCGCGGATGGAGATGGGGTCTCCGGCGGTGATGCAGCGGTAGTTTCCCGTCGCCAGCATGCTCCACTTGGCAAGCGGAACATACAGCGAATCATGCACGCGAAGCTTGACGGGCACCTCGTGGCCGTCGAGCCGCACGGCGTCGATGTCGGCCGCCAGTTCGGCCAGCAGCCTGTCGTGATCCGGGTTGTCGAAACGCGCGACCTTGAAGTTGGTCGGAAGGCCGACATGCAGGACGTTGGCCTTGTCTTCGGGCGGGCGGAAGGCTTGCGGGTCCGGCGAGCACAGCGTCATCAGCGCAGGGTCGAACTGGTCCCAGATGCGGGCATCGGTGTAGGCGGTCCCGAGCTTGCTACAATCCAGCCCCGGCAGGCGCTTGAGGTAGGGCAGGGGCGGCATGTTCATGATCGACATGCACGGGACCGCCGCTTTGGCCGTCCGGTTCAGCAAATGCCTGAGGGCGGGATCTCCGTATTGCGGCTCCTGCATGGCGAGACAGACAAGGTCGTAATCCGCGGGATCGATTGCCTCCGGCGTGCTCGCGTCCACGCGCCCGGGCAAATCGCGGGAGAATATGCTCCGATGGGCATCTTCACCCTTGAGGCGAATGCGCACTTCTGTTCCCTCGTCGTTGATCAGGGCCGCCGTGGCGGCCCTGCAGAGCAGGGTGACATCGTGGCCGGCCATTGCCAGTTTCGTGCCCAGCAATGAGCCATATGAGGCGCCGAGTATGAGAACCTTATGAGGCATTGAGTCTGCTCCCTTATTGCCGTCTGGGGTGTCAGCCACATTATCTGGTATACCTAACACCAGAATGCGGGTTCTTCCAGACCGCTTGTCTGAATAGTTGTCGTTACGCGAAAGGTTGGTGGGAAAAGCAGAGGCTCGGCTCCGGCTGAGGCAGAGCTTCGCTACCCCATTCAACCATTATGCGAGGATGATGGACGGCGGTGCTGACTAAGTAAAATTCGGAAAATTTATCCGACCCATAAATAAAACTATGGGTGTATCCGAGATGCGCGCTCGGTGCCCACCCACCCAAGCGACTACGTGGCAAGCGCCGTGCTCAGGGTGATGGCAGCGATCTGATCCAACCGGTGATCTGGGCGGCAAGGGCGTCGGTCGTCTCGGGAGACAGAATATCGCCGGCGATGACGTGATTCTCCGGATCTCCGCTGGACGGCACCAGAACGGTCTTCGTCGGGCCGCCCCAGCGCGCCAACACGTCCTCGGTGGCGGCTGGATCGACAATCTGGTCCTGTGGCGAGAACAGCGCGAGGGCCGGGATCGTGATGGTGGACAGGTCTAAAGCCAGGGTGGCGCGGATGAGCGCGGCCATGGGAACGAGCGCGCCGATCGGGTAGGATGTCGTCCAGTTCTCGGCCTGCTTCTGATTGACGGGCGCAAAGCCATGCGTGGCACCTCCGATCCGCGGCAGGACTTTCCGCGCAAAGGGTAGATCCAGAAGGAACGCCCGGCGGTCCTTTAGGCCGAAATTCGGCGAAACCAGCACCAACCCTTCGACCCGGTCCATCAGGCCTGGAATGGTGGCGCCCAGCGTCGCCAGCGTGCCGGCGGTCGAGGTCCCGATGACGATGACGCGGTTGCCGATCGTTCGGCCAATGGCGATGGCCTCTGCGAGATCGTTGACCCAGTCGTTGACGCGTGCCTGTTCCATCGCGGCCGGATCGCGGCCGTGGCCTGTGAGCCGGGTGTAGAAGAGGTTGGCGTCGAGAGCCTTGGCGATCTTGTCGGCGAGCGGGCGCGTTTCGGCCTTCGTCGCTGAGAAGCCATGGACATAGACGATGGCGAGCGGCGTCATGGCGCGTGAGGCGGGAAAGGCCCAGACGATTTCCTTTTGGGCATTCTGCCGCAGGTTGGGGATGTCCGCCTCGCTGCGCAGAAGATAGGCGACGGGGTCGCCGCCGATCACCGCCGGATCGAACCGGACCGTCGTGTCGACCGGTTCGCGCGGGGCGAGGTACCAGAAGCCGGCTGCCGCCAGCAACAGGACGAAGACGAGGGCAAGGGAGAGACGCAGGATCACGGGAACCGTCCATTCGCGGCGGGAGACGATTCTGCTCTACCGCGTCTGACGCCGTCGGAAAACCATCGGCCGGGAATCCGCATCGCGCCTCAGCCCGCCGCCTCGACGACACGGCGGATGAGGGCCCCGACCATCAGGTCGAGATGCGCGCCGCCGCCGTTCTTGAAGGCGGTGATGGCGTCGGGTCCGCTGCGCCCGGCCGTGCCGGCGCACAAATCCGCGAGGTCGCCGCAGATCGTCTCTTCGACGATTGTCCCGGCGTCAAGCGGGATTTGAATCTCGCCGATATGGCCGAATGTGGTGCGACGCGAATCGACGAAAAGCTCGGAGCGCGTCAGTACCGCGTCGTCGGCCTCGCGCATGTCGGGGCGGAACGCGCCGATCAGATCGACATGGGTACCAGGCTTCAGCCATTCGCCCTTGAGGAACGGCTCGGTGGCCATCGTCGCGGTCGAGACGATGTCCGATTCGCCGACGGCGGATGCGAGATCGATGGCGACCGCGACTGGGACGCGGGCGCTGGAATACTCGGACGCGAGACGCTCGGCTTTCTCGGTCGTTCGGTTCCAGACGGTGACTGCCTCGAGGTCAGGAAAGATCTCGCAATAGGCTTCGATCAGCGAGTTGGCGACGGTGCCGGCGCCGCATATCAGCAACCGGCGGGAGTCCGGGCGCGCCAGCAGCCGGGCGCCGAGGACGGAGTCGCCGGCGGTTTTCCATTTGGTGACCAGAATGCCGTCGATCATGGCGACCGGGGCGCCGGTGGCATCATCGAACAGGATCATTCCGCCCTGGATCGATGGGAGCGGCGGGGCCTTGCCCGGATTGTCCGGATAGATGGTGACGGATTTCAGCGCGATGCCGAGCCCTTCGATCCAGGCGCCGCGATTGAGCATGCTGCGGCCCGACTGCGATAGCAAAAGGTCGCCGATCTCGGCCTCGGGCAGCCGGTGGCCTTCGGCGATCGCGTCGGCGACGGCCGTCCAATCGAGCAGCGGGTCAGCCTCGTCGAAACCGATGAACCTCATGTGGTTGCCTTCGCCGCGGCCTGTGTTTTCGCCTCTATTGCCGGCGTCTGGACCCGCCGGGTCGCATAGGGACGAAATCCATGCTTGTGGTAGAGCGGCAGCGCCGCCGGATGGTCGAGCGTGTTGGTTTCCAGCGTCAGACGACCGGCCCCCTCGGCGAACCCGACCGTGATCGCCTTGCTCAACAGGTAGTCGGCGAAGCCACGGCCGCGAAACGCCGGCAGGATACCGAAATGCACGATCCGCGCTTCGCGGAGGGCAGGGCGCATCTCGATCTCGAACCAGCCGGCGACAATCTCGTCGCATAAGAGCACGAAGATACGTGTCGTCTCATTGTGAATTTCCCGGCTCAACTGGTCGTCGGGCAGCAGCCGCGAGGTCCAGTGATGGGCATCGCCGAGCGCCCGGTAAAGCATCCGGTAGCTGTCGAGCCGGATGTCATGAACGCGCGTCACGGCGAGCGGTTTGTCGCAGGGCGGCGGTGGCACCTCGGTTTGCGGAGGCTCTCGCATTTCCAGGCTAATCACCTGTGTCGTCAGGAGACGCATCGTATCAGCGCCCGGTTTCGACCGGCGTATCGGCGGCCGAGCCCCACTCGGTCCATGAGCCGTCGTAAAGGGCGCACTGGCGGTTTCCGAGCGATTCCAGCGCAAGGTTGAGGACGGCGGCGGTGACGCCCGAGCCGCAACTGGTCACCACCGGCGCCTCGGGATCTAGCCCGGCCTCGGCGAAGATGGCCCGCAACGCCGCTTCCGATTTCAGCCGACCATTTTCGGAGAGCGCCATGAACGGCACGTTGAAGGCGCTCGGCATGTGACCGGCGCGCACCCCGGCGCGCGGTTCAGGCGCTTCACCGGTGAAACGGGCGGCGGAGCGTGCGTCGGCGATCTGCGGGCGGCCGCCCGCCACCGCGGCCTTGACCTCGTCGAGCGAGGCGACGGCGCTGCGATCGAAGGATGCGGCGAAGGAGACGGCTTCGGGTGAGGCGGCTCCGGTCTCGACCGGCAGCCCCGCCTCTTGCCAGGCCGGAAAGCCGCCGTCGAGCACGCGCACGTCTTTCGCCCCGAAGGTGCGCAGCAGCCACCAGACGCGCGGTGCGGTGAACAGGCCGACGCCGTCATAGACGACGATCGTATCGGTCTCCGAAACGCCGAGATCACCTACAGCCGCGGCGAAGACGTCCGGCGAGGGCAGCGTGTGGGGCAGGTCTGAGGCCGGATCAACGATTTCGTCTTGGTCGAAGAAGACAGCGCCGGGAATGTGCGCGGCGTCGAACTCGGGCCGGCCGAGACGGTTCTGCGCCGGCAGGTACCAGGAGGCGTCGACGATTGACAGGCCCGGCCGGCCGAGATGTTCGGCAAGGTCGGCCGGGGCGATGAGAAACGGGTTCTGGCTCATGGGAGGCCTCGGAAAGGGCGCACCGCGATGATAAGACGGGCGGTCAATTAGAATAGTCCAGCGGCGCGCGCAGCGGCAAGCCCGCGGGCCTGGCGAGAGGGTCAGCCGGGCAAGGGACCGAAACGGATGCGAAAGCGCCGGTTCGACTTGCCCTTCTTTTCGATCTTGCCGATGTGGATGTCGCCGACCTCGCCGGTTTCCTGCACATGAGTGCCGCCGCAGGGCTGGGTATCCACCGAGCCGTTTTCGCCGATGCACACCAATCGGATTCGCCCCGAACCGCGCGGTGGCTTGACGTTGGCGGATTTGACCAGCCCCGGATTGGCATCGAGTTCAGCCTCGGTGATCCAGCGGGTGAAGACCGAATGGTTTGCCGCAACGAGGTCCATCAGCTGCGCGGTCACGCCGGCCTTGTCAGCGGAGGCGTCGGGGATGTCGAAGTCGATGCGGCTCTCCTCCTCGCCGACGGCGGCGCCGGTGATCGGGAACGGGCAGACGACGGTGAGAAGGTGGCAGGCGGTGTGCATCCGCATCAGTTTGTAGCGCCGCTTCCAGTCGACATGCAGCACCAGGGTCTCGCCGGCGGTGGGGAGGGACGCGCCTTCCTCGGCGAGCATCACAACCGTTGCCTTGTCGGGCGCATACACCGTGTCGACGATCTTGATCTGACGTCCGTCAGCGGTCTCCACGAAGCCGCTGTCACCCGGTTGGCCACCACCAGCAGCGAAGAAATTGGTGCGCTCGAAGACCAGGCCACGCTCTCCCTCGATGCGCGTCAGAGGCGCTTCCAAGGTCGAAAGATAGGCGTCGTCCTGATAGACGCGCTCGGTCGCTGCGAGCGCGGCGGCACCGCCCGGTCCTCCCAACACGGTCACCCGACTGGCTCGAACGGAATGTCGAACGCCGGCTTCTTCTCGATCCATTCGGGCACCGGAAGGTCCTTGGAGCGCAGGAAGTCAGGGTTGAACATCTTCGATTGATACCGATTGCCGTAGTCGCACAGGATGGTCACGATGGTGTGGCCGGGACCCATTTCCCTGGCCATGCGGATGGCGCCGGCGATGTTGATGCCGGACGAGCCGCCAAGGCACAATCCTTCCTCCCTCACCAGGTCGAAGACGATCCTCAGCGCTTCGTCATCGGGGATTTGAAAGGCGAAATCCGGCGTGTAGCCTTCCAGATTGGCGGTGACCCGGCCCTGGCCGATGCCCTCGGTGATCGAGGAGCCTTCCGACTTCAACTCGCCATGGGCGTACCAGTTGTAGAGGGCGGCACCCATCGGATCGGCGATCGCGGTCTTGATCTGCCCGGAGCGGCGTTTGAGCCCCTTGGCGACACCGGCCAGCGTGCCGCCGGTGCCGACGGCGCAGACGAAACCGTCGACCTCGCCGGCCGTCTGGTGCCAGATCTCCTCGGCGGTGGTCACCACATGGCCTTCGCGGTTGGCGACATTGTCGAACTGGTTCGCCCAGATCGCGCCGGCCGGATGACTTTTCGCCAGCTGCGCGGCAAGGCGCCCTGACAGCTTCACGTAATTGTTCGGGTTCCGGTAAGGAACCGCCGGCACTTCGATCAGCTCGGCGCCCATCAGGCGCAGCGCGTCCTTCTTTTCCTCGCTCTGGGTCTCGGGAATGACGATCACGGTGCGATATCCGAGCGCGTCGGCAACCAGCGAAAGACCGATGCCGGTGTTCCCCGCCGTGCCCTCGACGATGATGCCGCCGGGCTTCAACAGGCCTTTTTCCTCGGCGTCGCGGACGATGAACAGGCCGGCGCGGTCCTTGACCGACTGTCCGGGGTTCAGGAATTCCGCCTTGCCGTAGATTTCGCATCCGGTCGTCTCGGATGCCTTGTGGAGCCGGATCAGCGGCGTGTTGCCGATGGCATCGAGAACGGAATTGTATCGGGACATGAGGCGAAGGACTCGAAAAGCGCGTGGGACAGGGTTCGAGCGAACCTATGGCCGCCGGGCGGGCGAGGCAAGACGATCCTTGCGAAGCGACCGCGTTGTTCCTTCACCACGGCCGCAGTAGCGCGGATCGCGCCAGCTTTACGCCGGCCGCTCCTCCCGATCGCGCTTCGGTCGCATATGCCGGTATAGTGTCGCGGCTTTCGTCTTGCGGGGCTGTCGTCATCCGTGGTGTGAGTCGTGCAATCCGAAGGCGGTTCGCAGCCGCCACCTTCAACCGCGTCGGAGCGCAGTCCATGCCGAAGCCCCGCCTTCCTCTCGTCATCAGCGCGCCCGAGCCAAGGTCGCTGGACCTGATCTTCTCGCCCGAGGCGCGGCTGGAACTGCATCGGCGCTACGACATCCACGACGCGGACCCGGCCGGCGTTGGATCGCTTGCGCCCGATATCCTGGCACAGGCGCGCTACATCATTGGCCAGCCGCCGCTGACGCGCGAAGCGATAGAGCGGATGACGTCCCTGCGCTGTATCTTCAACGTCGAGAGCAATCTCCTCGACAATATGTCCTACGATACGCTGTTCGCGCGCGGCATCCACGTCGTGACCACCGGGACGGTGTTCGCGGGACCGGTGGCCGAACTCGGCCTTGCCATGGCGCTCAATCTTGCACGCGGCATCGTCGATGCAGACCTCGCGTTCCGTGAGGGCAGCGAACTTTGGGGTAGCGAGGGCAATCGGACGGCGCGGCTCCTGTCCGGGGCCGATATCGGGATCATCGGCTTTGGCGATCTCGGTCGAGCGCTCAACCGGTTGCTTACCGGCTTCCGCCCGCGTGTGCGGGTCTTCGATCCCTGGCTGCCGTCCTCCATGCTGGTGGAGGCGGGCACCGAACCGGCGGGCCTCGACGAAGTTTTCGCCGAAAGCGATTTCATTTTCGTGGTTGCCTCGGTGACAAGCGAAAATCGCGGCTTTATCGACCGCGATAGCTTCGCGAAGATGCGTCCCGGCGCTGCCTTCATCCTGCTCAGCCGCGCCGACGTCGTCGATTTCCCGGCGCTGATGGACGCTGTCAGCAGCGGTCACATCGTGGCCGCCAGCGACGTCTTCCCGGAAGAGCCGTTGCCACGGGACCATCCGGTGCGCGGCCTTCCAGGCTTTCTGTGTTCGGCGCACCGTGCCGGGGCCTTGGATGCGGCTTTCAAGAAGATGGGTGACGTGGTGCTCGAGGACATGGCACTCATGGATCGCGGTCTGCCACCGCTGCGTTGCAAGCGGGCCGAGCGGGAGACGGTTCAGCGCATGCGTTCGCGGCCGGTTACGACAAACTGAGGCCGTGCCCCCGTCCCGGGAATGGTGAGCCTCGCGCGCGTGATCTGCATGCGCCAAAGCTTTACTCTGCGGATTTTCTTCTCAGATGATGCGAGGCGCCGAGCGCTGGACTACGGCCGCTTCCGAAGGGGCGGAATATGATCTAAATGCTCGGGGTGACGGTCCCGCTTTTCGGCGGATGCGAATTTTTCCGCTGCAGAGGGAGTGTGCATGGCTGATACGCGGCTCGACGAACATGTACCCGAAGCGGAGGTCCGGTCGGAATTATACGATGAGGACGGCTTCGTTGCCCGCGAGTTTCGCGAGCGCGTCGAGACAGCGATCGCGGCGGGCGATTCCGAGATGCTGCGGGGGGAAATCAGCCCGCTTCACGAGTCCGAGCTCGGCGATGTTCTCGAAGCGCTTGATAAGGACAACCGCCAGGCGCTCGTCCGGCTCCTGGGCGACGCGTTCGATTATACGGCGCTCACCGAGGTCGACGAAGCAATCCGCCTGTCGATCGTCGATGCGATGCCGAACGAGCAGATCGCCGCGGCGGTCCGCGAACTGGAATCCGACGACGCCGTCTACATTCTGGAGGACCTCGAGGAGGAGGATCGCAAGGAGATCCTCGAGCGCCTGCCGTTTCGCGAACGGATTCGGCTGCGGCGTTCGCTCGAATATCCAGAGGAATCGGCCGGTCGGCGCATGCAGACCGAGTTTGTCGCGGTGCCGCCCTTCTGGACCGTCGGCCAGACCATCGACTACATGCGCGAGGAGGAGGATCTACCCGAATCCTTCGCCCAGATCTTCGTCATCGATCCGAGCTTCAAGCTGCAGGGCGCCGTCGACCTCGACCGCATCCTGCGCGCCAAGCGGCCGGAGAAGATCGAAGACATCATGCACGAGACGCGCCACGCGATTCCGGCCGAGATGGATCAGGAAGAAGCGGCGCAGGTCATCGAGCAATACGATCTTCCCTCAGCCGCCGTGGTGGATTCGAACGAACGGTTGGTCGGTGTTCTCGCCATCGACGATGTGATCGATATCATGCAGCAAGAGGCCGAGGAGGACATCAAGCGCCTCGGCGGCGTCGGCGACGAGGAAATCTCCGATACGGTGCTGACCGCCGCGCGGTCACGCTTTTCCTGGCTGCTCATCAACCTCGCGACGGCGATCCTCGCCTCTCTCGTCATCGGGCTCTTCGACGCGACGATCGAGCAGATGGTGGCACTTGCCGTATTGATGCCGATCGTCGCGTCGATGGGCGGCAACGCCGGTACCCAGACCATGACCGTCACCGTTCGGGCCTTGGCCGCGCGCGATATCGACTTTCACAACGCCGGGCGAGTCATTCGACGAGAAACTCTGGTCGGGCTGCTCAACGGTTTGATCTTCGCGGCGATCATCGGCGTCGTGGCGGCCATCTGGTTCGACAGTCGCGGACTTGGCACGGTGATCGCGATCGCCATGGTCATCAATATGCTGGCCGCCGCGCTCGCGGGAATCCTGATCCCGCTGGTGCTCGACCGGCTCGGCGCCGACCCCGCCATCGCGTCCGGCACATTCGTAACGACGGTGACCGACGTTGTTGGCTTCTTCGCGTTTCTCGGGCTCGCGGCCTGGTGGTTCGGCGTCGAGTGAGGACGTCGCTGACGCGGCCGAGCCATTCGTTGAGCATTGCAATTGACTTTGACGTAAATCTATATTCATGCAACGCGGGTCATACGAGGCGGGAACCGGATCGCATATGCGCGAATATTACACGATCACGGAGCTGACGCGGGAGTTCGACATCTCGACTCGCACGATCCGGTTCTACGAGGATGAAGGTCTGATCTCGCCCATCCGACGCGGCCGGACGCGGCTGTTCCGGCACTCCGACCGGCAGCTGCTCAAGAACATCCTGCGCGGCAAGCGGCTTGGTTTTTCGATCGCGGACATCCGCGAAATCATGAACATGTACAAGAGCCCGCCCGGCGAGGCCGCGCAATTGCGGGCGATCATTCGGCGCGTCGGCGACAAGCGGCGTGAGCTCGAACAGAAGCGTCGCGACATCGAGGAGTTGCTGCGCGAACTCGACGCCGCCGAGGAGGCCTGTCTCACGCGCATGGCCGAACTCAGCGTGGGACAGGGCGCCCGCGCGGGCTGAGGCTGCGTATATCGGCCAGCCCCGCTACTTGGTTTGCTCGAAAGAGCACTGATTGGTGATCTCCCGGATGCGTGTCATCTGGGTTTCGTCCGGGCCACCTCCCATCAGCGCGTCGAAAAGTCCCTGCGCGCGCAACTCCCTTTCCGCGCAACCACAATAGCGCTCGCAGAATTCCCCGTCGCGTTCGGCCAAACAGGCCCGCTGGCAATCGGCGCGGAAGACGACTTGCGTGTCCGCCGGTGCGGCCAGGGAGAAAACGAAGACCATGCCGAACAAGATCGGCTGGTGCAGCAGGTAGAACAGCAGGGCATGGCGGCCGAGGACGCCCAGCCGCCACATCGGGCGGAGTGCCGGGTTCCAGCCGCGCATCCGGTCGAACACGCTGTGGGCGAGGGCGAAGCGCGCCGCCGCGATGCCTGCCAGGACCGCTCCGAAGAACGGGAAGATCGGAATGAAATCGTTGGAAAACGGGGGGATCTGGTAGAAACCGATCCAGGCGAACCATTTCGGATCGAAGACGGGGTGCGAGATCACGAAGGGCAGGGCGACCGTCACGATGGCGGCGAATGCGGTCACGAGCCAGGGCAAACGAATAAACAGCAACCCGAGCAGGCTGGCGACCGCGATCAATTGCAGGATGCCGAAGAATACGAAGCTGTTCGGCGTGGCGAAAAACGTCACGACCGTGATTGCCACAGCGCCGGCGACCACCTGCGCGAGGCGGATCAGGAAGGGACGCCAGCGGATCGTTCGCCCGTGAGCAAGTACCAGGCTGACACCGACGAGGAACAGGAAGCTCGAGGCGATGGCGCGCGCGAAGATCTTCCAGCCGCCTGAACCGGTCAGCCCGCGCTCGACATAGTTGAAGAACTCCAGATCCCAGGCGAAGTGGTAGATCGCCATCGCGAACAGCGCGACGGCGCGCGCGATGTCGATGAACTCGATGCGACCTCGGTTGGTCGGATTGACGGATTGGGACACGCGACTTCCTTGACGCTGGACACCCTTGCGGGCCGCCTATTTTGATGATGGAGGCCGCTAGGTCGATTCGGCCCTTTACCCTGGGAAGGCAATTCATGAAGATCATCGAGGCGAACGGCGCGCGCATCCCCGCGATCGGTTTCGGAACCTATACACTCGAAGGCGAGACTTGCGTCGATATGGTGGCGAAGGCAATCGATGCCGGCTATCGCCATCTCGACACGGCGCGCATGTACGGTAACGAGAAGGAAGTCGGCGAGGGAATTCGCCGAAGCGGCATCGATCGCGAAGAGCTGTTCGTCACAACCAAGATCTGGTGGACCGACATTGGTGAGGCCGACCTTGTGCCGACCGCGCGAAAGGCCTTCGAGGTATTGAATATCGGGGCGGTCGACCTGTTGCTGATCCATTGGCCGAACCACGAAATCGCGCTGGAAGAATCGATCGACGCGTTGAACGCGACGATCGGCGAGGAACTGACCAGACACATCGGCGTCGCAAACTTTCCCAGTGCCATGCTCGACGAGGCAGCTGCTATGTCGGCGGCACCGCTCGTCTGCAACCAAGTCGAATATCATCCCTTTCTGAGCCAGGACGATGTTTTGACGGCGTGTCGGCGCCATGACATGGCGATGGTGGCCTATTCGCCCATCGGAAAGGGTGGCGTGCTTCTGGAGAACTCGGTCATTCGCGACGCCGCCCGGCGCCACGGCAAGACTCCCGCACAGATCGTCCTGCGGTGGGAGATTGAACAGGATGGTGTCGGGGCTATTCCGCGGACCTCCCAACCAGATCGGCTGAAGGAGAACATCGACATCTTCGATTTCGCTCTGACCGACGTCGAGCGGCAGGAGATAACGGCGCTGACACGTCGCCGGGAGAGGCTGATCGATCCCTCCTTTGCCCCGAACTGGGACCGCGCCTGATGGACGAATGGGCGCTGCGGCGGATCGGCGCGGATGTCGTGGAGTGGAGTCGGGATCTTTTCGGCTTCTTCTACCAGCCGTCGTCACTTCTGCAGATTGCGATCGTCATTGCCTGTCTCGCCTTCGCCTGGCTGCTCGATCGCCTGTCGCGTGTGCCGATCGAACTTCAGGTCCGCAAGATCAAAGGCGCGCCAAGGTTCCTGCGTATCGTTGCCGCCATTCGCCGGCGGATGGGCCTGGTGTTCTTCGTCCTGCTCCTGTGGGGCGCCAAGCTCGTCGATGCGGCCGCGGGCGGGCCACGCTCCCAGATCGTCGCGATCGTCTTCGACCTTGCGCTTGCCTATCTCGTCATCGCGGTCGTCTCACGAATTGTCCGCAACCGCCTACTGTCGCGCGTGATCACCTTCGTCGCCTGGGGCTTGGCGGCGCTTTCCATTCTCGATCTCATCGGCCCGGTCGCCGAAGTGCTGGACCAGACCGCCTTGACCGTCGGGCAATCGCGCATCTCGGCGCTGCTCGTCATCAAGACCATAGCGGTTCTTGCCATTACCCTCTGGCTGGCATCGACCGCGGGAAACTTTCTGGACACCCGCGTTCAGCGCAGCGAGGAGCTGACGCCCACTCTAAGGGTGCTGATCGGCAAGTTCCTGAAGATCGGCCTGATCCTTCTGGCGCTGGCAGTCGCGCTCGCCTCGGCCGGCGTCGATTTGACCGCGCTGACGATTTTCTCCGGCGCAATCGGTGTCGGTCTCGGCTTCGGTCTGCAGAAGGTGGTCTCGAACTTCATCTCGGGCATCATCATCCTGACCGACCGGTCGATCAAACCGGGCGACACGATCTCGCTCGGCGATACCTTCGGTTGGATCAGAGAACTGCGCGCGCGTTTCGTCTCCGTGGTGACCCGGGACGGACGCGAATATCTGATCCCGAACGAGGACTTCATCACCAACCAGGTGATCAACTGGTCGTTCTCCAACGATCTGGTGCGTATCGACGTCGAATTCGGCGTCTCCTATGATTCCGATCCGCACGAGGTGATACGCATTTCCAAAGAGGCGACCGTCGCGCTCGAACGGGTCGTCAATCACAAGGGTGTCGTTTGCTGGATGACCGGCTTCGGCGACTCCTCCATCGATTTCGTCGTGCGCTTCTGGATCCGCGATCCACAGGCTGGACTCACCAACGTCAAGGGCGAAGTGTTTTTGGCGCTCTGGGATGCGTTCAAGGCAAACGGTATCGCTATCCCGTTCCCGCACCGCGAGATCATCATGCGCACGCCGGTCACCGTGGAGAAGTCCGGCGGTGCGGGCACCGGCGACGCGGAATCGTGATGATTTGACTGAGGCTGGCAAGGATACACGGGTCGTCAGCTTCTGATATGAGGGTGCCGCACTACTACCCATGCCAGGAGGCCGGCCCTGTTCTTCTATCTTGCCAAGCTCGGCTGGTTTCTCCTGCAGCCGCTGGTGGCCATCCTGCTCCTTGGAGCGCTCGGCTTGCTTGCCGGGCGGCTGCGCTATCGGCGGACCGCCGTGACGCTGTACTCGCTCGCGGCTGTCGCGCTGGCGGTCAGCAGCCTGACGCCGGCGGGCTTGGTGATGACGGCGTACCTGGAGAATCGTTTTCCGCGCCCGGAGCTTCCCGCCGAGGTTACCGGGATCATCGTCCTCGGCGGAGCCTTTGATACCCGTGTGGCACGAACCCGGGGAGTGCCGGAGCTCAATGAGGCCGCCGACAGGGTGACGGCAGCGCTGGCGTTGGCGCGGCGATATCCGGACGCGAAAGTGCTGTTCAGCGGCGGCGTCGCCGCCGTGTTCGAGGACGACATCCCGGAAACGGAGGCGGCCAGCGAGCTCCTTCTTTCGCTCGGCCTCGCGTCGGAGCGGCTGGTGCTCGACAGTCGGGCGCGCGATACGTTTGAAAACGCGCTCTACGCCAGACAACTCGCACAGCCGAAGCCGGGCGAGACCTGGCTGCTGGTGACGTCAGCCTACCATATGCCGCGTGCCGTCGGAACGTTCCGGGTCGCGCAGTTCCCGGTGCTGCCCTATCCGGTGGACTATCGTACGCCGTCGGGCACCGCGCTGTGGCGCCCGTCGAGCGCCACGACCCGAAATCTGGAGAAGGTGCATTTCGCGATACGCGAGTATCTTGGGCTCCTGGCTTATCGCTTGGCGGGGCGCACCGATGCGCTCATACCTGGCCCCAGAACCTAAGCCTTGGGCCCACGATCACGCGAATTATTCAGCCGATCAATTCTCGGTCGAGCGGGGTGCGGCCAGACGATAAACGCCCCGAAAATCATGCGGGTCGACGGTCTTGCCCTTGCGGCGGATATCAAGCCGGCCCGCATCGGCCAACCTGACAGCCTCGGCCCGGATCGGCTTCATCAGGCGTCGCCAGTTTTTCTCGTCGGACCCGGCGAGGGCCCGCGCCACCTCGGAGGGGCAGACCGTCTTGCCATCTTCGCGCGCCGCGACCGCCGTTTCGATCGCCTCGGTGATGGTGAGTTGGTCGGGTTGCGGAAACTGTTTCGGATCGTCGGTCAATTGATGAACGCCTTTCGGGCCGGGGAATAGAACTGGCGGTTGGCCAAGATCATGAGGACCAGGAAGGTCGTGAGAAACAGCGCATATGGGCCGAGAAACCAGCCGAGATAGGCCAGTGCGAAGAAGATCGCCCGCAGCCCGGAATTGAAATTCAGGCCGGCTTGCTGGTTGAGCCGCGCCGCACGCACGACGGCTCGTTCGGCTTCGGCGGGGTTCGCCTCTGCATCGGCATGCATCGGAATCGCGCCGATCAGGATCGAGCAATAATTGAACAGGCGATACGCCCAGCCGAACTTGAAGAACGCGTAGGCGAAGATCATCACCAGCCCAAGCAGCTTGAACTCGACCAACGCCCGGTCTAGCCGACCGTAGAATGGCAGATCCGACGCGATGACCGCGATACGCTCGGCCGAACCCAGCATGGCGAAGGTCCCGCCGATGGCAAAGATGCAGGCCGAAGCGAAAAATGCCGTACCCTGCTGCAGTCCAGCCATGATCGCGGTGTCGATCATACGCAGATCGCGCAGGAACATGACCCGCATCCAGCGTTCCCGCTGCTGGTTGATGGCGCTCGACAGGCCTCGCTCCGCGAACGGTCCTCGTTCCGTGAACCAGCTATAGCCGACCCACACGACGAGGAAAATCACCAGTGCTGCCAGATCGATTGTGTCGATGAGCATCGGCCATGCCTCTTCTCGTTCCATTTATGCCCACTCCCACCCAGTCGTAGGCCGCTCGTGCCGAGTCACAACAGTGACAGGCACCCGGGCAAGCGTTCCGTCAAGGTCGGGACAAGGCTGATGAGTGTAAATTCACCATCCGAAAATTTTCGGGGACAGCATCTTGTGAAGGCGGGGGTTAACCGATATTTAACCAATGCGGATCGCCGGACGGGGGGTCGTAAGCGGTTCGCCAGCTTCATGAATTAGGATTGTGTTTCAAATGGATGACAGCGTGCGCAAGTCGTGCTGGGGCGTAACCGTCTGGACGGTTTCGATCTTCTCGGCATTACTGCTTCTCGGTTTCCTCTTCAGCGTGCCCGAGACGATCGCGATCGCGGCCAACTGACGGCGCGGCCGGAGCGAACCGGCAAGACACCTCATTCGACTGTCCGACAGACGCGGCCCTGTGATGTCATCGCAGGGCCGTTTTGTTCGTTTCGGTATTGAGAAGGTGCTGCGATGGAGACCGTCTGTTGCCGCCTGTTTTCGGGCGAGGCAGCTTCTCGTTCGCGCCTCGGCCGGCAAACCTCGTCCACACCGAAGGCGATTTACCGTTCTCCAGCCTTGACGCAAGACGGGGATTGCCTCGACAAGCGTCGGTATGGCTCTGCATTTGATCAAACTGTGCGTCGGCGTCGAAAGCATCGACGAACTGGAAACGCATGTGGAAAATCGCGTCGCCAGGGCGCGCCGCGGCGGCCTGTCAACCGAGTATACGCACACCACCCGCATGACCCCGACGCGAGTCGACGACATCATCGATGGCGGCTCGCTCTATTGGGTGATCAAGGGCCAGGTCCAGGTACGCCAGCCAATTATGGCCATCCGGCCGTTTACCGACGGGGAGGGAATCAAGCGGTGCCACATTGTGCTGCAACCGGTTCTCGTGCGTACCGTCTGGCAGCCCCGACGCGCTTTTCAGGGATGGCGTTATTTCAAGGCCGAAGACGCGCCGGCCGACATTCCCGATTCCGGATCGGGAGAGGAGCAGTTTCCGCCGGATCTTCGCCGGGAACTGATGGAACTGGGACTTCTGTAATTTTCGCTGGCCGCCCATCGCTGCGAGCGGCGTGCGATCAGCGGAAGCGAAGCCTGACCGCCGGCGCTCCGCAAGGGCCCGCTGTCTTGATCCGGCTGTAACAGACCGGCTGCGACGCCCGCCAGGCCCGGGCGCCGTGCGACAGTAGCAGGCCGACGAGATCCTTTGCCTTCAGGCGGGAGCGCCCTTCGCGGACGTCGGAAAGACGCATCGCCGCCTGCTGCAATGGATGCAACCCTGCCGAGGAAGAGCGGCCCGGCTGATGTTCTGACGGGACTAGCCCGAGTCTGCTTAGCTCGATCGACATGACGGAACCCTTTTATACACAACACAGGGAAATCGTGGGACTGCGGCCGGTGGCGGTGCCCGCCATCCCGCGCGAGTCAGTTCGCGACCGCGTAGCAATTATAGGCGTTGCGCTTGAGCGCCTCGCAGGCGCTCCGGGCCTGATCCTTGGTGGCAAAACCCGCAAAGCGCGCGCGATGGAGCGTCTGGGAACCGCTTTTGACAGTCTCGGTGAATGGCACCGCCGATGATAGCGGCCCGCCCACCTTGTTCTTGGCTTCGCCGAGCATCGCCATAGCCTGGTCGGCACCGGGGGTCGCGGCGATCTGCACCACCCAGGGCGAGGCTGGCGTCGATGCGGGCGCGGCGCTCGCCGTGACCGAACCGGTCGTCCTCGGGTCGAGGTCCTTGCCACCGGGAATCGCTGACGGCGGAAGCGGAATACCGAAAGCTGCCGGAATGCTGCGACTGGATTCGGGGAACGGAGTCCGCCTCACCGGACGCTCCTGGACGAGGGCGGCCCGCAGAGCGTCTCGGCCGAGGAGAGGGCGGCTCCGCGGTTCCGGCAGGCGGGCGATTGCGGCCGCCGGCTCCGAACCGTAGGCAAGCGCGATACGCTCATCGATCGACGCCGGAATGACTGGCCGGGAATCGGGAACGGGACCGCGCTTGGGCAATTCGGCCACGACGACGTTTCCGATCGCGCGCGAGGCGACCAGCGGGCCGGTGTCGCGCGTGCTGGCCTTGGGGAAATAGCGATTCAGGAGTTCGACCATGTGGTCGTCGCGCGATCGCCCTGAACGCCCTCCCATCACGACGGCGACGAGGCTCTTGCCGTCACGCGCCACCGAACTGACGAGGTTGAAACCGGAGGCGTTGATATAGCCGGTCTTGATGCCGTCAGTTCCCTGGAAGCGTCCCAGGACGCGATTGTGGTTGCCCAACCGGCGTCCGCGAAAACTGTAGGAGCGCGTGCTGAAATATTTGTAATATTCCGGAAAATGCTCCCTGAGCGCGATGCCGAGCGTCGCCATATCGCGGGCCGTGGTTCGCTGCGCGTTGTCCGGCAGGCCGTTGGCATTGCGAAAGGTCGTCGCACGCATGCCGATCCTGCGCGCCTTCGCCGTCATCTGCTCCGCGAAGGTCGATTCCGAACCGGCAAGGAATTCCGCCAGGACCACGGCGGCGTCGTTGGCGGACTTGGTGACGAGCGCGTAGATACCTTCCTCGACCGTCAGCGTGGACCCGGTTTTCAACCCCAGCTTCGAGGGCGGTCGGCCGGCCGCATAGGCCGAGACGGGCATCTGGCTCCCAAGCGAAGCCCGCCTGTTCTTCAAGGCATCGAAGGTCATGTACAGGGTCATCATCTTGGTCAGCGACGCGGGATAACGCGGCGCGTCGGCATTCTCCGAATACAGCACCTGACCATTGTTGGCGTCGATGACAAAGCCGGCATATTTCGGATTGGCGTCGGCACCGGCGGCATGGGTCAGCGAAAGACCCGCCCCCATGGCGGCGAGCACGAACATCCTGGTCAGTTTTCTGGCGGCGGTCTTGAGTCCGTCGAATTGGTTACGCACGCGGCAACTCTCTCACTCGGGCAACACGTGACGGCGTGGGGCAGCGGAAAGGAACAGGCCCTGAAGGCTGGTCGCCATTCCACCCACACAACGTCGGCTTATTGTCCACGAGCGTAATCCGGCCGACTTACCAATCGGTTTATGGTTGTCGAATTGTTCGATCGCTGCATCGCAATCGACCGATTCGAGAGACTGCACTACCCGATAGTGCGAAGCGAATTTCGCACTGCAGCGTACTCTTGATTTTTATTGTGCATCGCAATATATTGTGACTGCCATCGGGCGCGGATCGCGATCATGCGCAACTGCCCCGCCGAACCACCAATCTCAGGGATTCGCACGATGAACGTTTACGAAGACGCCAGCAAAATCACTCAGGAAGCCATGGACAACGCGGTCAAGTCGGCGTCCGTCGTGACGAAGGGTTTCCAGCAGATCGCGGCGGAAACGTCGGATTTCACCAAGCGCGCCTACGAACAACAGGCGGAGATGCTGGAGAAGCTGTTCAAGACCAAGACCCTGGACAAGGGCATCGAGCTGCAGACCGATTACGCCAAGACCGCCTATCAGAGCTGGGTCTCCCAAGCGACGCGGATGGGCGAGATCTATGCCGACCTTGCCAAGCAGGCCTACAAGCCTTTCGAGCAGACGGCGCTGACCGCCGCGGATACGGGCAGCCGCACCGCCAAGCAGGCGGCTCAGTCGGTAGAAAAGAAGGCCGCCGCCTGATTTCCGGCATGTGAGCCGCCCGCAAGGACGGCTCCAGCCCCACGCAATATGTCGAAAAGGCTTGGCGGCTTGCCGGGCCTTTTTTGCGTTATCCTGGTCGGGCCGATCGTCGGCGGTCGACATGAACTCGCAATGATGCTTTGCCGCGAACGCGAGCCGTCTTAAAATCCCGGCTTCGGCACATACATACGATGCGATGACGATGGTGGCTGATTTGAGCGAAGACGCATTTCCGACCCGCGGCGGTGGTTTGGCCGCCAAGGCTCAGGCCGGCCGGGGGGATAAGGACGATACTGAGCGCGGAACGTCCGTCATCACGCGGACAAAGCCGAAAACCAAGAAGCCGAGCCTTTACAGGGTGCTGCTTCTGAACGACGATTACACTCCGATGGAGTTTGTCATTCACGTTCTGGAGCGGTTCTTTCAGAAGGATCGCGAGGCAGCCACCAGGGTCATGCTGCATGTGCACAACCACGGTGTTGGCGAATGTGGGGTCTTTACCTACGAGGTAGCGGAGACGAAGGTCACGCAGGTCATGGATTTCGCCCGCCAACATCAACATCCGCTGCAATGCGTGATGGAAAAGAACTGAGGTGAAGCTTGCCGACATTTTCGCAGAGCCTAGAGAAATCGCTGCATCAGGCACTGACACTTGCAAACGAGCGGCGACAGGAATTCGCGACCCTGGAACACCTGCTGCTGGCGCTCCTGGAAGACAAGGATGCGGCTGCGGTGATGCAGGGCTGCAGCGTCGACCTTGATGTCCTGCGTAGGAATCTGACGACTTACATCGACACCGAACTCGCCAATCTCGTGACCGGACATGACGAGGACTCCAAGCCCACCGCCGGGTTCCATCGGGTGATCCAGCGGGCGGTCATCCATGTGCAGTCCTCGGGTCGCGAAGAAGTGACCGGGGCGAACGTGCTCGTCGCCATTTTCGCCGAGCGCGAGAGCCATGCCGCCTATTTCCTGCAGGAGCAGGAAATGACCCGCTACGACGCGGTCAATTTCATCTCGCATGGGATTTCCAAGCGCCCCGGGGTCACCGAGAGCCGGCCCATCCGCGGCGTGGAAGAGGACCAGTCGACCGTCGGCCAGGACGAGGAAGGCAAGCGCAAGACGCCGCAGGATGCGCTGACGGCCTATTGTTCGAACCTCAACGAGAAGGCGCGCAAGGGCAAGATCGACCCGCTGATTGGCCGCGCCGAGGAAATCAACCGCACGATCCAGGTGCTGTGTCGGCGCTCCAAGAATAATCCGCTGTATGTCGGCGATCCGGGCGTCGGCAAGACGGCGATCGCCGAGGGGTTGGCGAAGCGAGTGGTCGAAGGCGACGTGCCGGACGTGCTCGCCGATGCGACGATCTTTTCCCTCGACATGGGAACGCTGCTGGCCGGAACCCGCTATCGGGGCGATTTCGAGGAACGTCTGAAACAGGTGGTCAAGGAACTCGAGGAGTATCCGGGCGCGATCCTGTTCATCGACGAGATTCACACGGTCATCGGCGCCGGCGCGACGTCGGGCGGCGCGATGGACGCGTCGAACCTCTTGAAACCGGCGCTGTCTTCGGGCGCGATCCGCTGCATCGGCTCGACGACCTATAAGGAGTACCGCCAGTTCTTCGAAAAGGACCGGGCGCTGGTCCGCCGCTTCCAGAAGATCGACGTCAAGGAGCCTTCGATCGATGACACGGTGTCGATTCTCAAGGGATTGAAGCCCTATTTCGAGGACTTCCACCGGGTGAAGTTCACCAATGACGCGATCAAGTCGGCGGTGGAATTGTCAGCCCGCTATATCAACGACCGCAAGCTGCCGGACAAGGCGATCGACGTGATCGACGAAACCGGGGCTTCGCAGATGCTGTTGCCCGAATCCCGGCGCAAGAAGCAGATCGGGGTGAAGGAGATAGAGGCGACCGTCGCGACCATGGCGCGCATCCCGCCGAAGGCCGTCTCCAAGGACGACGAGGTCGTTCTGGCTCATCTCGATGCGCAGCTGAAACGGGTGGTCTACGGCCAGGACGCGGCGATCGACGGTTTGGCCTCGGCGATCAAGCTGGCCCGGGCCGGACTGCGCGAGCCGGACAAGCCGATCGGCTCCTATTTGTTCTCGGGTCCGACCGGCGTCGGCAAGACCGAGGTCGCTCGCCAACTGGCGTCGGCGCTTGGTGTGGAACTGCTGCGCTTCGACATGTCGGAATACATGGAACGCCACACGGTCTCGCGGCTGATCGGCGCACCTCCGGGATATGTCGGATTTGACCAGGGCGGGCTGCTCACCGATGGCGTCGACCAGCATCCCCATTGCGTGCTGCTTCTGGATGAAATCGAGAAGGCCCATCCGGACCTCTTCAACATCCTTCTGCAGGTGATGGACCACGGCAAGCTGACCGATCATAACGGCAAGCAGATCGATTTCCGCAATGTGATCCTGATCATGACGACCAATGCCGGGGCGTCGGAGATGGCCAAGGCCAACATCGGCTTTGGACATTCGAGGCGGACCGGAGCGGACGAGGAGGCAATCAATCGTTTGTTCACGCCCGAGTTCCGCAACCGGCTCGATGCCATTATACTGTTCGGCGCACTGCCGACCCCGGTGATTCATCAGGTGGTCGAGAAGTTCGTCATGCAGCTCGAGGCTCAGCTCTCCGAGCGCGGTGTGACCTTCGAACTGGCGCCGGAAGCCGTCGCTTGGTTGGCCAACAAGGGCTATGACGAGAATATGGGCGCGCGACCGCTCAGCCGGGTTATCCAGGAGCACATCAAGAAGCCGCTGGCGGATGAGGTGTTGTTCGGCAAGCTCAAGCATGGTGGCACGGTCAAGGTCACCGTCGTCGAGGCGGAGGACGGTGAAAAGCAGCTGAAGCTGGAGGCGATCGCCGACGTGGTTCCGCCCAAACCGAAGCGTTCGTCCAAGGCGAAGAAGCGGGTGAAGGTCGCGGCCGACGGACCGGACTTCGACGACGCTCCGTCCGAGGATGACGACGATGCGGCCGGCGGGGGCGACGCCGAAGGCGAGCTTGCAACGGTGGTGGCGTCGCGCCCCGGCAAACGCCCAGGCACCGTGCCGAAGGTCCCACGCAAATCCTCCTGATCCGCAGATCCAAAAGGGGTCGCTCCATCGGCGATCCCTTTTTCGTGCACATCCTTCCAGAGACCTGAACGATGCATGGTGAGACAGCCGCACGAGATCGCTCGTCCCTGTTCTGGGCGCTCCGGGGCATCAGGGGAATCGCCAGCCCGCCGGCGCTGATCCTGACCACCGCCTTCGTCGGCTTCGCGGCACTCTGCCGCGATGCCGGCCTGACCTGGGTCGAAGCCTCGTTCATGACCGCCACGGTCTGGGCGTTGCCGGCGAAAATCGTTCTGGTCGGGGCCATCACCGCCGGTGCCTCGCTTCCGGCGACCGCTTTGGCGGTCGGACTGTCGTCGTTGCGGATGATGCCGATGGTCGTCGCGCTGATGCCGGTGATCAAAGGACCGAAGACCCGAACCGGGACGCTGCTCTTCCTGTCGCATTTCGTCGCGATCACCGGCTGGATCTTCGCAATGGAGCGGATTGAGACCGTGCCGCGCGACAAACGCACCCTCTTCTTCGGCGCCTTCGCCGTAACCCTGACGACGATCAACACCGTCCTCGTCGCCCTTGTTTTTAATTTGATGGGCCAATTGCCGGCCCTGGCGACAGGCGCGCTGGCGTTTCTGACGCCGGTCTATTTCCTGACGTCGCTCTTCGGAACGGCTCGCGAAGCATCCGGCCGTATTGCGCTGTTCACGGGAATGGCGGCTCTGCCGCCGGCCCATTGGTTCATACCCGGCTTCGAACTCCTGGTCGCCGGAATTGCCGGCGGGACGGTCGCCTATATGGCCGGCCGGATCATCGAAGGGCGGCGGCTCGCGTGATGGGCGATTTGAGCTTCACCGCGATTGCGGAGCCCTGGTGGCCCTTCGTCTTCATCCTTTTGGCGGGATGGCTGCCCACCGACATATGGCGTTATCTCGGCGTCCTGTCGGCCGGCCGCATCGACGAGCACTCGCCCTTCGCGGCCTTTGCACGGACGATCGCGACATCGCTGGTGGCGGCCGTAATCGCGCAGCTGGTACTGTTTCCCACCGGTTCGCTCGCCGCGATCGCCCCGCTCATCCGGGTCGGAGCTCTTGCGGCGGGCTTCGCGGCTTACCTGCTGTTGGGCCGGCGGGTGCTGGTCGCCATTCTCATCGCCGAGGCGATTCTCATCGGCGGCGCCGTCCTGACCTGAGCACAATCTGCGGGCCAGGTTGCGGACAATCAGCCGAGGGCGGCGCGAATGCGGTCGGCCTGCTCGGAGAGGACAGCCTGGTCGAGCATGCCGCCGGCATGACGTTTCAACGGCACCCCGTCATAGATCGGCACCACATGGAAGTGCAGGTGAAAGACGGTCTGCCCCGCCGGCGTCTCGTTGAACTGCGCGATCCGCACGCCATCGGCCTCGAAGGCTTTCTTCACCGCGCGGGCGAGCTTCGCCACCACCGGCATGACCTTCGCCAAGGTCTCGTCCGTGGCATCGAGGAGATTGCGTGAGGGTGTCTTCGGAATGACCAGGCAATGCCCCTTCGACTCCGGCATCACATCCATGATCGCGATAGCCGCCGCATTCTCGTAGAGCGTCTGGCTCGGGAGTTCGCCGCGAAGGATTTTCGCGAAGATGTTGCCGTCGTCATAGGTGTCCATGAAAATCCTTCCCCTCGGTGCTCCCCCGACGCGCGGGGATTGCTTCAACAGATGCGGCACCGCGCGGCTTTTGTCGACTGTGCCGCTCGCCGCGCATCAGGACGCATCTTTCTTGTAAGGCGTATGGCCGCCCAGAATCTCGCCGACACGCGCGACCTCGGCGCGTTCATGATCGAGATAATCCTCGATCGCGCGGCGCAGGCCCGGATGGGCGATCCAATGGGCCGAATGCGTCGTCACCGGCTCGTAGCCACGGGCCAGCTTGTGCTCCCCCTGGGCACCCGCCTCGACGACCGCCAGCCCATGTGCGATCGCATAGTCGATCGCCTGATGGTAGCAGACCTCGAAATGCAGATAGGGATGGTCTTCCACGCACCCCCAATTGCGGCCGTAGACCGTATCGGGGCCGAGGAAATTCAGTCCGCCGGCGATGTAGCGGCCGTTGCGCTTGGCCATCACCAGCAAGATCTGCGCGCCCATCCGCTCGCCGACGAGGCTGAAGAATTCCCGATTGAGATAGGGGCGACCCCACTTGCGGCTGCCGGTGTCCATGTAGAACTCGTAAAAGGCGTCCCATACGGCCTCGGTGAGGTCGCGCCCGGTCAGCCATTCGATCGAGATGTCGTTGACGAGCGCCTGTGCCCGCTCTTTGCGCAGGGCTTTGCGCTTGCGCGAGGCGAGGGTGCCGAGAAAGGCTTCGTAGCTGTCATAGCCCCGATTGTGAAAATGAAACTGCTGGTCGGTGCGGTGCAGCCAGTCCGCGTCTTCAAACGCAGCCCGATCGGCCGGCCGCAGGAAGGTCGCATGAACCGACGACACGCCGGTCCTGGCGGCGTAGCTCTTGGCTCCCTCGGCAAGCGCCATGCGGCGGGTTGCCGCGCCACCGTCGCCTCCGACCAGAAGACGTGGGCCGCTCGCCGGGGTGAAAGGCACCGCCATCTGCAGCTTTGGATAATAGCGACCGCCGGCCCGCTGGAACGCGTCGGCCCAGCCGTGATCGAAGACATACTCGCCTTGACTATGCGACTTCAGATAGGCGGGCGCGGCCGCGATGGGCTTCCCGCCTGGGCCTTCAAGAACCAGATGCTGGGGCAGCCATCCTGCCGGTTGGCTAACGCTGCCGCTGTCTTCCAGCGAACTAAGAAAGGCGTGGGAAACGAACGGGTTGATGGTGGTTTTTTGTGTGTTGACGGAAGCCGAATCGACCGCAACTGCCGCCAACTCGTCCCATCGCTCGGCCGCGACCGCGCCGATCGTATCGACGATCCTGATCGTGAATATGTCGTCGCCCTCGACTGGAGCGCCCTGCGGCTTTTCCATCATGGCGGAGAGTTATGTCGCCGGTGGCGCGACGCAAGCCTTCAGGACTCAGGTGTAAAGCCCTCGAAGGTCATCTGGTCGCAATAATCGCGGCTGCGGCGAACGTCTTCAGCCGTGCGGACCGTCCAGGAGATCACCGGCGCGCAGTGCTCGCGCCGAACCCAATCGACGAAGGCGTTCGGCAGATGGTGGACGTTGTAGGAGCAGAAGTCGCAGCCGCCTGCATAGATCTGCCGATGCGCCGCCAGAACCTCGGGCCGGGTTCCCTCGGCCGTGAGGCCGATCGGGCGGTTTGGGCGCGCTTCGAGCATTTGGCCGATGAGCCACGAATCGAACGACATCAGCGCGAGCTGGCCGGCATAGGCTTCGACGATCGGGCCAAGCCGATCAAAATAGCCTTCGTCGCGGGCCGGATCGAGCCCTTTCAACTCCATGACCACGGGAACGCGACCATCGACCATATCGAGAAACGCCGAGACTGTCGGAATGCCGACCCCGGTGGCGGCGAGGTCGAGTTCCTGGATCGCGGCGTCTCGGGTCGCGCGAAACGCGCCTTCGCGGCCGGTGAGCCGGTCGAGCGCGGCGTCGTGGAAAATATAAGGCGTGCCGTCAGCGGAGAGCTGGACATCGCATTCGATCGCCCAGCCCGACGCGATCGCCGCCTGTGCCGCCGGAATTGAATTCTCGGCGACGGCTTGATTGCCGTCATGCAATCCCCGGTGGGCGATCGGCCGCTCGACCAGCCAGCCGAGCGGACCGCTATAGCGGGCGATCATGTCAATCGATCTCGAAAAGCGCTTCGATTTCGACCGCTGCGTCCAGGGGCAGCGCCGGGACACCAACCGCCGAGCGCGAATGGCGGCCCTTGTCGCCGAGGATCTCGACCAGGAAATCCGACGCGCCGTTGGCGACCTTGTGCTGTTCGGTGAAGCTGGCGTCGCTCGCCACGAACACGGTGAGTTTGAGGAGGCGGTTCACCCGGCGCCAGTCGCCGCCGAGCGCGGCATTGGCCTGCGCGAGAATGTTGATCGCGCACAGGCGCGCCGCCGCCTGACCCTCTTCCAGCGAGACGCCGGCGCCGAGCTTGCCGACGACGGCTAGCTTGCCATCCTCGATCGGAAGCTGGCCCGATGTCTGCAGCAGCCGGCCGTGTACGACGAAGGGAACGTAGTTTGCCGCGGGGGCCGCCGCCTCCGGCAGAGTCACACTCGCGGCGCGCAGACGGGTCTCGATCGAATCGGCCATGATATTGTCTTCCTTCGTCTTCAGGGATAGGAGCGCCGGATGGGTTTATCGCCCATCACGGCCCACGGAATAGGGTGCTACGAAATTCCGATCGATCGGTAGCCCATCCGTCGATCCAGCGAAAGATCGTCCCGTCATGCGAGCGACAACCCTTCCGCTTTTGATCAGTATCGTTGGGGTGTTTTCCGCCGTTGCCTCGGCGCAGGAACTGGTGCCGCACCGGGCCTCCTACGACCTGTCGATGCGTGAGGGGGATAGCGACCTGGTCGACGCGCAGGGCCGGATCGCGATCGAGATGCGCCGGAAGACCTGCGACACATACGACCTCGACTATCGCTTCGTGGCGCGCTTCCAGCAGGAGCAGGAACTGATCGTCACCGATCAGCAGACGCGCTCCACCGAAAGCGCCGACGGCGAGCGTTTCGACTTCGAGACCAAGACCTTCATCGACGCCAGTCCGGAAAATGCGGTGATTGGCACCGCGTCGACGCGAGGCGACGTGACGCGGGTCGCCCTGACAGCCCCCAAGGTCCGGACCGTCGAGGTACCAAAATCCCTGTTTCCGATGCAGCATACGATTGCGCTGATCGGGCAGGCGAAGGCCGGCGCGCGGATCGTCGAGACACGGCTCTATGATGGCGACGAGGAGGTCGAGAAGCTTTTGACGAGTACCGCGGTGATCGCGCCGGCTTCGGAGTCTGGCACGGGGCGCGACGGGAAGGTGGCCGAGGTGACGCCAAGCGACGGGCGCGCGTCTCTATCTGACCAGCTTACCGGTCTCGCCGCCTGGCGTATCAGCGAATCCTTTTACAATTCCGACAGCGACCCGGACGGTCTGCCGATTTTCGAAACGGCCTATACGCTCTACGAGAACGGCGTCTCCGATGATTTGGTGCTGACCTTCGACGGCTATACCTTGGCCGGCGGCCTCGCGAGCCTCGACCTTTTTGAAATACCTGACTGCCCCTGAACCGACGGGGCGTAGCAACGCCGTGCCGTTAGAGGCAAGCCAAACGCGCGCTTGGCTTGCCTCGTCGCGGCTTTTGGTGTATCGGCGCGTCCATTCCACACACGGAAGTCGGGTTTCGACGGTCGAGTTCTGCTCGAACGACGCAATCCACCGGTGGCGGCATCCGGCCGCTTCTTTCCGTGGAGGCTCAACCGGTAAAGGAAACATACCATGGCATTGCCAGACTATTCCATGCGCCAGCTTCTCGAAGCGGGCGTCCATTTCGGCCACCAGACTCACCGCTGGAACCCGAAGATGGCGCCCTATATCTTCGGCGCGCGCAACAATATCCACATTCTCGATCTCGCGCAGACGGTGCCGCTTCTGCACCGCGCTCTGCAGGCGGTCTCTGACACGGTCGCCCGTGGCGGCCGCGTGCTCTTCGTCGGCACCAAGCGCCAGGCGTCGGACATCATCGCGGACGCGGCGCAGCGTTCGGCC
Organism: Aurantimonas sp. A3-2-R12; assembly: GCF_036016755.1. Classification (NCBI taxonomy): domain Bacteria; kingdom Pseudomonadati; phylum Pseudomonadota; class Alphaproteobacteria; order Hyphomicrobiales; family Aurantimonadaceae; genus Aurantimonas; species Aurantimonas sp. A3-2-R12. Next base: position 33,777 of record NZ_JAYXIH010000016.1, read on the forward strand.
CAGTACTACGTCAACGCCCGCTGGCTCGGCGGCATGCTGACCAACTGGAACACCATCTCCAAGTCGATCCAGCGCCTGCGCAAGCTCGACGAGATGCTCTCTGGCGAGGCCCAGGGCTTCACCAAGAAGGAGCGTCTGACGCTGCAGCGCGAGCGCGACAAGCTCGACCGAGCGCTCGGCGGTATCCGTGACATGGGTGGCGTCCCGGACATGATCTTCATTATCGACACCAACAAGGAGTCGATCGCGATCGAGGAGGCCAAGCGGCTGCATATCCCGATCGTCGCGGTAGTGGATTCGAACTGCAATCCAGCATCGATCGATTACCCGATCCCGGGCAATGACGACGCCGCTCGCGCGATCACTCTCTACTGCGACCTCATCGCCCGGTCGGCGGTGGACGGCATTGCCCGCCAGCAGGGCGATTCCGGCGTCGACATCGGTGCGCTCGAAGAAGCACCTGTCGAGGAGGTGATCGAGGAAGAGACGGTTGCTGCTTCGGCAAGCGAAGAAGCTGCCCCGGCAAGCGAAGAAGCGGCTCCGGCTGCAGCCGCCACCGAAGAGCCGGTCGCTGCTGAGCAGGCTGAGGCCGCCGGCGACGAGAAGACCGAGGCGGCTAGCGCCTGAGCAAATGTCGAAGAGCAAGGGTTCCGGCGTGGTTGACGCCGGGACACTGCCTCGAGCGTTGCATGAGCAAACGGATGCATGGTCCTGTTTGAAAGTCTCGATCGATTTTCAGGAGGCATGCCGAGATCACACCGAATTCGGACCGCACGGGTTCAACGCCGGCACCGTGATCGCATCGAATGAGTGAGCGGAGGCGGCGGAGAACCAGCTCCCGTTTTTCTTTGCCCGGCTCTCGCGGCCGCGACTCGACCCACCAAGGTGCCGTAACCGAGGCGCCACATGTCCGGCGCACCCGTTCCCATCGAGCCGGTGCGCCCAATTATTTCTGAAGAGGCAAACATGGCAATCACCGCTTCAATGGTCAAAGAGCTGCGCGACCTGACCGGCGCCGGCATGATGGACTGCAAGACCGCTCTGGCCGAGAACGACGGCAACATGGAAGCGGCGGTCGACTGGCTGCGCACCAAGGGCATCGCCAAGGCGGACAAGAAGTCTGGCCGCACCGCCGCCGAAGGGCTGGTCGGGGTCGCGGCCGAGGGTTCCAAGGCCGTCGTCGTCGAGGTGAACTCGGAAACCGATTTCGTCGCCCGCAACGACGCCTTTCAGTCGATCGTGCGCGATATCACCAATGTCGCCCTGACAACCGATGGCTCTGTCGAGGCGGTCGGCGCGGCGACCTATCCGGGTTCGTCCAAGAGCGTGAACGACACGATCAAGGATGCCATCGGAACGATCGGCGAGAACATGGCCCTGCGCCGTTCGACGATGCTGAGCGTCGGCGAAGGCGTCGTGGCGACCTACATTCACAATCAGGTAGTCGACGGACTCGGCAAGCTTGGCGTTCTCGTGGCGATCGAATCGGCCGGCGACAAGGCGGCGCTGAATCAGTTCGGCCGTCAGGTCGCCATGCATGTCGCCGCGACCAATCCGCTAGCATTGTCCGCTGAAGAGATCGACGCGGCCACTGTCGATCGGGAGCGGGCAATCTTCGTCGAGCAGGCGCGGCAGTCGGGCAAGCCGGAGAACATCATCGAGAAGATGGTGGAAGGACGCCTGCGCAAATTCTACGAGGAGGTCGTGCTTCTCAAGCAGGCCTTCGTCATCAACCCGGATCTGACCGTCGAGAAGGCGCTGGCCGAGGCGGAAGCCGGTTTCGGGGCTCCTGCCAAGATCGTCGCCTTTGAGCGATTTGCGCTCGGCGAAGGGGTCGAAAAGGAAGAGACCGACTTCGCCGCCGAGGTCGCCGCGGTCGCCGGCAAAAAGTAAGCATCGCCCGGCATTCCGTCATCGGAATAGGCCGGAGCAGACGGGAAGAGGGTGGCCGCTTTTGAAGCGGCTGCCCACGACATCAAGAAGATCGCGATGGCGCTAGCCGCAAAGCCAACCCCACACACGAGCTGCGCCAACACACCCAACCGGCGCCGTCTCACGAACCCGATCAGACAAACTTCGCCGCTCGAAACAAAAAACTCCGCCGAAAATCGACGGGGTCTGTCAGCACTCTGACGGGCCTCGATAAGGCCCCTTTTTCATGGCTCTCGTCTGGTTTAAACCGGAGCCGACTTCCAAAGGCGAGTCGGCGGGGAACGACAGGCGGGTGATGCGGTCGCAACAGGTCTTATGGGTCGCTTTGATCGCGACCTTTCTAGCAGCCTCGCCAACTCTGGGGGCTGATCACGGCTGGAGCGTGGGCGGCTGGATCGACGGATTGCTCGGTGAGCAGACGCCGGACCGCGATGGTGGCAGGGTCGACAGGCAGCAGTCCTCGGGCGAGCCCGGGACGCGCACCAGCGCTGAAGACGATCAAGGGCCGGTCGTTTTGGCTCCTGATAAATCTGCTGGCAAGGCGGAAGCGGTGCCGACCAGCCGGGCGGAAATCGATCTCTCCTTCGCGCCGCTCGTCAAGGAAACGGCGCCGGCCGTCGTCAACGTCTATGCCGCGCGCGTGGTCCCGACACGGCAATCACCCTTCGCGAACGATCCCTTCTTCGGCCAGTTTTTTGGCCAACGGTTCGATGACCGGCCACGCATGGAGTCGGCGCTCGGTTCCGGTGTGATCATCGATTCATCTGGCCTCGTCGTTACCAACAACCATGTCGTCGAGAACGCCGACGAGGTGAAGATTGCCTTCAGTGATGGTCGCGAATTCGAAACGAAGGTGCTTCTCAAGGACAAGAAGGTCGATCTGGCGATCCTTGCGATCGATGGCACCGGGCCGTTCCCCTCGCTGCCGATCGCCGACTCGGACGAATTGGAAATCGGCGATCTCGTCTTGGCGATCGGCAATCCGTTCGGCATCGGCCAGACTGTCACCACCGGTATCGTCTCGGCGCTGGCGCGCAACCATATTGGCGTCAACGATTTCGGCTTCTTCATCCAGACGGACGCGGCGATCAATCCCGGCAACTCCGGTGGCGCCCTGATCGACATGAAGGGGCGGCTGGTGGGCGTGAATACGGCGATCTTTTCGCGTTCCGGCGGCTCCAACGGCATCGGCTTCGCGATTCCCTCCAACATGGTGGCGAGCTTCCAGCGCGCCGCCAAGGCGGGCGGGCGTTTCGAGCGTCCCTATGTCGGCGCAACCTTCGCCTCGGTTACGCCCGATATCGCCGATGCGCTCGGTCTTCCCCGGCCGACCGGTGCGCTAGTACAAGCGGTGGTGAAGGATAGCCCGGCCGCAGAGGCCGGCATCACGGTTGGTGACGTTATCTTGTCTGTCGACGGGTTTGCGATCAACAATCCCGATGCCCTCGGCTACCGGCTGGCGACAGCAGGCGTCGGGCGCACGGCGAAGGTGAGCGTTTTGCGTGGCGAGGATCGGGAAACCATCGATCTCCCGCTGCAAGCGGCTCCCGAAAACCCGCCACGAGATGAGCGCAGCCTGTCCGGCAACAACCCGTTTTCCGGCGCGACCGTGCTCAACCTGTCGCCGCGCGTCGCCGAGGAGCGGGGGCTGCCAGCTGACAAGACCGGGGTCGTCGTGGCGACCGTGGAACGCGGATCGTTGGCGCAGCGCTTCGGCCTGCGGCCAAACGATATTCTTCTGACCATCAACGGCGACGTCATTGCCTCGACGAAGTCGTTGGAGGAAATGCTGAAACGGCGCTATCGGGGCTGGCAATTCGAAGTTGAGCGGGACGGTCGTCGCATGACCCAAATGGTGCGCTGACTTGGCGGATCTCTTTGGCGGCGGCGATCCGGGACCGTCGACCGGCACAGGGAAGGGCGCGCAGACGCCGGCCGACGATCCCTCGCGGCCGCTGGCTGACCGGCTGCGGCCGCGCGCGCTTGCCGAGGTCGCCGGTCAGGAACATCTGACCGCGGAGGGCGGCGCGCTGTCGCGCATGCTCGCAACCGGCAGCCTTGGCTCCATGATCTTCTGGGGACCACCCGGCACCGGCAAAACCACCGTCGCACGGCTTCTCGCCAATGAAGTCGATTATGCTTTCGAGCAGATCTCGGCAATCTTTTCCGGTGTCGCGGACTTGAAGAAGGTCTTCGAAGCGGCGCGACTGCGCCAGTCCAACGGCAGGCGAACGCTGCTGTTCGTCGACGAGATCCATCGCTTCAACCGGGCGCAGCAGGATTCGTTCCTGCCGGTGATGGAAGACGGCACGGTCGTCCTCGTCGGCGCCACGACCGAAAACCCGTCCTTCGAGCTCAACGCCGCGCTTTTGTCGCGGGCCCGGGTTCTCACCTTTCGCCCGCACGGGTCGGAGAGTCTTGCCAAGCTGCTCCTGCGGGCCGAGGCGGCGGAAGGCCGGCCCTTGCCGCTCGACGAGGAGGCGCGGGCGGTGCTGCTGCGGATGGCGGATGGTGATGGTCGCGCGATCCTGACATTGGCGGAGGAGATCTGGCGTGCGGGGCGGGCGGGCGAGGTTTTCGACGCGGCCAGCCTGCAGGACATCGTCCAACGTCGGGCGCCGGTCTACGACAAGGGCCAGGACGGTCATTACAACCTGATCTCCGCTCTGCATAAATCGGTGCGAGGATCGGACCCGGACGCGGCGCTCTACTGGCTTTGCCGAATGTTCGATGCCGGCGAGGATCCGCTGTATCTCGGGCGCCGGCTGGTGCGAATGGCGGCTGAAGATATCGGGCTGGCCGATCCGCGGGCGCTTGGCATCGCGCTCGCAGCCAAGGACGCCTACGACTATCTCGGCTCGCCGGAGGGCGAATTGGCGCTGGCCGAAGCGACCGTCTATCTGGCGGCGGCGCCGAAATCCAACGCTGTCTATGTCGCCTACAAGGCGGCGATGCGCGCCGCCAAGGAACGCGGTTCGCTGCTGCCGCCCAAGCATATCCTCAACGCCCCGACGACGCTGATGCGCTCGGAGGGCTACGGCGCCGGCTATGCCTACGATCATGACGCGCCGGACGGGTTTTCCGGCCAAAGCTATTTCCCCGAAGACATGGGACGGCCGGTTTTCTACCGCCCGACTGAGCGGGGGGCAGAGGTGTCCATCGGCGAACGTCTTCGATATTGGGCGGAGCTGCGGGAGAAACGGCACACCCAGGACTAACGCGTCGGCCGAATTCTGTGGGATTTACCCTAATCAGGCCGCGCCGGGTGCCCAGAGGCCACGTTTTGTGGCAGACTGATTGCAAGTCCCTATTCGTAAGGACCGCTGTTTTTCTTTGCAATCCAATTGCAGTACTGATTTGAAAGTGAGGTTTCGATGTCGCTCGAACCTGGCCAGCTGGCCGAACATTCCGTCACCGACTATGAGGTCGGGCAGGACAATCTGCGGAAATACGGTCTGGATATCCACAATCCGGTGTTCCCGGTTTCCGCCGGACTGATCATCGCCTTCGTCGCTTTCACGCTGCTGTTTCCGACCGTCGCCGACGATTTCTTCGGCTGGCTGCGTCCTGCGCTGACCGCGAATTTCGACTGGGTCTTCCTCATCGCGGGCAACATTTTCGTCCTGTTCTGCCTGTTCCTCATCGTGTCGCCCTACGGCTCGATCCGGCTGGGCGGCAAGGACGCCAAACCGGAATATGGCTATTTCGGCTGGTTCGCGATGCTGTTCGCGGCCGGGATGGGCATCGGCCTGATGTTCTACGGCGTCTCGGAACCGATCTCGCATTTCTCCACCTCGCTCGCCGGCGATTCCTGGGCGCCCCTTGGTGGCGCCGTTGGCGATACTGAGGCCGCCCGCCGGCTCGGCATGGCTGCGACGATCTATCACTGGGGGCTCCACCCCTGGGCGATCTACGCGGTGGTCGCCCTGGCACTGGCTTTCTTCAGCTATAATTGGGGCCTGCCACTCACCATGCGCTCGGCCTTCTACCCACTGCTGGGCGAACGCGTCTGGGGCTGGCCGGGTCACATCATCGATACGCTGGCCGTCTTCGCAACCCTGTTCGGTCTCGCCACGTCCCTCGGTCTCGGCGCGGAGCAGGCAGTCGCCGGATTGAACTATCTCTTCGGCGTTCCCGCGACGACGCTCAGCAAGATCGTGCTGATCGTACTGATTACCTGCGTCGCACTGGCTTCCGTCGTTGCCGGCCTCGATGCCGGAGTGAAACGGCTGTCCGAGATCAATATGGGTCTCGCGCTGCTCTTGCTGGGGTTCATCTTCCTGGTCGGGCCGACCATGGATATCGTTCGTGGCATCTTCGGCAATTCGGTTGCCTATCTGCGCGAGGTCATCCCGCTCTCCAATCCGTTCGGCCGCGTCGACGACAACTTCAGACAGGGCTGGACGAGCTTCTATTGGGCCTGGTGGATGAGCTGGTCGCCCTTCGTCGGCATGTTCATCGCGCGGGTCTCGCGCGGCCGCACCATTCGGGAGTTCTTGACCTGCGTCCTGATCATCCCGACCGTCGTTTCGATCATCTGGATGACGGTATTCGGCGGGACGGCCCTTACCGAGACGATCGACGGCTTCGCCGGCATCGTCGACGCGGCGCTCGAAGTGAAACTCTTCGTTATGCTCGGCCAATTGCCGCTGACGTCGATCTCATCCTTTTTGGGCATCGTCCTGGTGATCGTGTTCTTCGTCACCTCGTCCGACTCCGGCTCGCTGGTCATCGATACGATCACGGCCGGCGGCAAGATCGACGCACCGGTGCCGCAACGGATATTCTGGGCGACCTTCGAAGGCCTGGTGGCGATCGCGCTGCTGGTCGGCGGCGGGCTCGCTGCGCTTCAGGGTGCGGCGATCGCGACGGGCTTTCCGTTCGCGTTCCTGCTCATGGCGCTGTGCTGGTCGACCATGCGCGGGCTCCATGCCGAACGGCGGCAGCCGTTCCTGGAACAGGCGAAGGCCGAGGCGAACGCCGCGGAGTAGCGGTTCCGTCACGGTTCGCGGCGGCGCCGACAATCTAAGCTCGGCGCCGCCGCCGCGTGGCTAGCCTCACTTCGATGGGGCGGCTATAGAGGCGGCATGTATCACCTCATCCTCGTTGCCGCGGGCGGCGCGATCGGTGCGAGCCTTCGACACTTGTCGAACCTTGCGGCGCTTCGTTTTCTCAGTCCGAATTTTCCGTTTGGTACTGCCTTCGTGAACGTCTCCGGATCATTCCTGATGGGTATCGTGATGGAGATCGTTGCGCGCCGCTTCGGTGCGTCGAATGAATTGCGGCTGTTCCTCGCCGTCGGGCTGCTGGGCGGGTTCACCACCTTCTCGTCCTTTTCGCTCGATGCGGTGGCGCTCTATGAGCGCGGGGCGTTCGGTTTGGCGGCGTTTTACGTCATCGGTTCCGTCGTCGCCGGAATCGCGGCGCTGTTTGCCGGATTCGCCGCGGGACGGGGGCTAGTCTGATGGCGGCTGAGGCAAGCCAAGTAAAGGAAAAGACAATGGCGTCTGTCGAACAGCGACGGATCGAGGAGGACGAGGCCGGCTTGCGTCTCGACCGCTGGTTTAAGCTGCACTATCCGGGCCTCGGCTTCGGCCATCTGCAGAAGTTGCTGCGCTCGGGTCAGGTGCGGGTCGACGGCGGCCGCGCCAAGTCGGACACGCGCGTTCTCGCGGGGCAGATGGTCCGCGTGCCGCCGATGGGAACCGACTCGGCACGGGGGAAGGTCGGCCCGCTGACCCGCAACACGATCCGCGACCAGCACGATGGCGACGTGTTGGCGCAGATGCTGATCTACGAGGACGCCAAGGTCTATGTCTTCAACAAGCCGGCCGGCCTTGCCGTTCAGGGTGGCTCGGGCGTCTCCCGGCATGTCGACAAGATGCTGGAGGCCTGGCGCAGCCGTAAGGGCGAGAAGCCCCGCCTCGTCCACCGCCTCGACCGCGACACGTCCGGTGTCCTCGTCGTTGCCCGCACGCGCGGCGCTGCGACAGCGCTGACCAAGGCGTTTCGCGAGCGCGACACCAAAAAGGTCTATTGGGCGGTCGTCAAAGGCGTCCCGACACCGCGGGACGGGCGCATCTCGACCTTCCTTGTCAAAGAGCAGACGGAGGACGGCGACCGAATGCGCGTCGCCAAACACGGCGAGGAGGGGGCCGACCACGCACTGACCCATTACCGGGTGATCGAAAATCTCGCCCAGAACTTCGCCTGGGTCGAGTTCGAGCCCTATACGGGGCGGACCCATCAGCTGCGCGTCCACGCTCTCCATATCGGGCATCCGATCCTCGGCGATCCGAAATATTTCGAGCACGACACCAATTGGGAGTTTCCCGGCGGCGTCCAGAAGCGGCTGCATCTGCATGCGCGTCGCATTGTCATACCCCATCCGGACGGCGGTGTCGTCGATCAGATCGCGCCGCTGCCGCCGCATATGGTGCAGACCTTCAATCTCTTCGGTTTCGACGAAGGCGCGTTGGGCGACTGATGCGCGCGGTTCTGTTCGATTGTGACGGCACCATCGCCGATAGCTGCGGCCTGATCTGCGACATCATGCGGCGGGTCTTTGCCGAGCACGGATTACCCGAGCCGGAGGATGCCGAGACGCGCGGCATCATCGGCCTGTCGCTGGACGTCGCGATCGGCCGCCTGCATCCCACCGCCGAGCCGCCATTGCTCGCCGCGATGGTCGAGGGCTACCGCCGGACTTTTCGCGCATCGCGGGCGGACGAGCGGTTTCGCGAGACACTGTTCCCGGGCATGAAGGCGCTGATCGATCGGCTTTCGGCCCGCGAGGACGTGCTGCTCGCCATGGTGACTGGCAAGTCGCGTAGCGGCGTGGCGGCGATCTGCGAGACGCATGGCATGGAGTTCCATGCCGTGCGCACGGCCGACGATTGTCCATCCAAGCCGCATCCGGCCATGGTGGAGGAGTGCTGCGCCGAATTCGGGCTGGACCCGCGCCATGCGCTCGTCGTCGGTGATTCCGTCTTCGATATCGAAATGGCGAGAACGGCCGGTGCCCCCGCGCTGGGTGTCGCCTGGGGCACCCACGAAGCCGCGCCGCTGCTCGCCTCCGGCGCTTACGCCGTTGCCGAGACGGTCGACGAACTCGGGGCGTTCATTGACGCCTGGCTGCTCGGCGACCCGCTCCAGGCGGAACGCGGCCGTCGGGTGACGATCGACTGATGCCGCGAAGGGTTCGGCTTTCGCCATGACGACAGGAGACACGCGATGACCACCGGCACGGGTCGATCCGGACTGCCCAAACGGTTCTATCAGACCGTTACGCTGGCGGAAGCTGCCGGCGGGTTCTCCGTTCTGCTGGATGGTCGCCCGGTCAAGACGCCGGGCCGCCGGCCGCTCGCTGTGCCGCTTCCCGCGGCTGCGCAGATGATCGCGGCCGAATGGGAGGCGCAGCGCGAACGCATCGACCCGGCGACCATGCCGATGACGCGGCTGGTCAACACCGTGATCGAGGCGATCGCCGACGATCCGGTTCCGGTGCGCGACGATATCGGTCGCTACGTCGAGACCGATCTCTTGTTCTATCGAGCCGGTTCGCCGGAACGACTCGTGCAGCGCCAGCGTGAGGGCTGGGACCCGATTCTCGATTGGGCCAAGGACAGCTTCGGCGGCCGCTTCGTCCTCGCCGAGGGCGTCATGCATGTCGCGCAGCCGCCGGCCTCAATGGAGGCGTTTCGTGCCTGGCTGGCGAAGATCGACGATCCGTTCCGCATCGCCGCGATGCATCAGGCGACGACGCTCACCGGCTCGGCCCTGCTGGCGCTCGCGGTCGCCGAAGGACGGCTGTCGGCCGAGGAAGCGTGGTCGCTCGGGCACCTGGACGAGGACTGGAACATCGAACAATGGGGCGCCGACGAGGAGGCGGCGGCGCGGCGGCGCCAGCGCTGGGAGGAGATGCGCGTGGCGGCGGTGTTCCTGGGGCGCGCGTAGCGCAAAAGGGCGTATCGCTTTCGCATTCCTCGGCCTATTCGACTTACCGCCGATTGCCGGCGTCGTTCGATGCATTTATCCGGGTATGATGATGCCGTGAGGCAGGCGCATCGGCCGACATCAAAGCCGAGCGGGCAGGGGGGACGAAAGATGCACGAGATGCTGGCCGAACTGGAAGTCCGGCGCGAACGGGCGAGGCAAGGCGGCGGTCAAAGGCGCATCGATGCCCAGCACGAAAAGGGCAAGCTGACCGCCCGCGAGCGTCTCACGGTGTTTCTCGACGAGGGTTCGTTCGAGGAATTCGACATGTTCGTCCAGCACCGGGCGACGGATTTCGGCATGGCGGAGCAGACGATACCCGGCGATGGCGTCGTCACCGGGTGGGGCACCGTCAACGGCCGCACCGTGTTCGTCTTCGCCAAGGATTTCACCGTCTTCGGGGGCTCGCTCTCCGAGGCCCATGCCGAAAAGGTCCAGAAGGTCCAGGATCTGGCACTGCGCAACCGCGCGCCGATCATCGGCTTCTACGACGCAGGCGGCGCGCGAATCCAGGAGGGTGTCGCCGCGCTCGGCGGCTATGCCGAGATCTTCCAGCGCAACGTGCTGGCCTCGGGCGTCATCCCGCAGATTTCGGTGATCATGGGGCCTTGTGCCGGCGGCGACGTCTATTCTCCGGCGATGACCGACTTCATCTTCATGGTTCGCGACACGTCCTACATGTTCGTCACCGGGCCGGACGTGGTGAAGACAGTGACCAACGAGACGGTGACGGCCGAGGAACTCGGCGGCGCCTCGGTCCACACCGTCAAATCCTCGATCGCCGACGGCGCCTATGACAACGACGTCGACGCGCTGTTGCAAATGCGCCGGCTGATCGACTTCCTGCCGGCATCGAACACCTCGCCGGTACCCGAACTCGACTTCACCCAGTCGGTGTTCGAGGAGGATCGCTCGCTCGACACGCTGATCCCCGACAACGCCAACAAGCCCTACGACATGAAGGAGCTGATCCGGAAGACGGTCGACGAGGGCGACTTCTTCGAGATCCAGCAGGCCTTTGCCGGCAACATCGTGACCGGCTTCGGGAGGATAGAGGGTCGCACCGTTGGCATCGTCGCTAACCAGCCGATGGTGCTGGCCGGCGTCCTCGACGCGGATGCAAGCCGCAAGGCGGCGCGCTTCGTGCGCTTCTGCGACTGCTTCTCGATTCCCGTCCTCACCTTCGTCGACGTGCCGGGCTTCCTGCCGGGCACGGCGCAGGAATATGGCGGGCTGATCAAGCACGGCGCCAAGCTCCTGTTCGCCTATGCCGAGGCGACGGTGCCGAAGGTCACGGTGATCACCCGCAAGGCGTTCGGAGGCGCCTATGATGTGATGGCGTCGAAACACCTTCGCGGCGACATCAACTATGCCTGGCCGACGGCGCAGATCGCGGTGATGGGCGCCAAGGGCGCGGCCGAGATCATCCACCGCAAGGATGCCGCCGATCCGGACAAGATCGCCGCTCACGCCGCCGCCTACGAAAAGCGGTTCCTGTCGCCCTTCGTCGCCGCCGAACGCGGCTATGTCGACGAGGTGATCATGCCGCACTCGACCCGCCGCCGGGTCGCGCGAGCGCTGGCCATGCTCCGTAACAAGGATCTCGACAACCCCTGGAAGAAGCACGACAACATTCCGTTGTGATCAGGTTGCCGTCACGCGGCAGCGGCAAAATTCGCGACGATTCGGTTTCGGCCGCTCTGCTTGGCGCGATAAAGCGAGGCATCGGCCACCGCAATCAGCTGGTCGAGCGAGGTCGCGCTCTTCCCCTTGGTGGCGACGCCGATGCTCAAGGTAACAGTCATCGGGCAGCTCGGAGCCGGATGGGGTATGGCCGCATCCCGCATGGTCGCGAGAATACGCCGCGCAATTTTCATCGCCTCGCCATACGAGGCGCCGGGTAGAACGACCACGAATTCCTCTCCCCCGTACCGGGCGACGAGATCGGAATCTTGGCGCGTCTCCGCGACAGGAAGCTTGGCCACCTGCCGCAGGCACTCATCGCCGCGCTGGTGTCCGCTGGAGTCGTTGTACGGTTTGAAGTGGTCGATATCGAGCATGAGAAGCGAGAGCTCGGTCCCCGAATTGATCGCGAGAAGCCACTCTTCCTTGAGATGTTCGTCGAAGCGACGCCGATTGGCCAGACCGGTAAGGCCATCTTGGCTCGCCAGAGTCTCAAGCGCGTCCTGGGCATTTTTCTGAGGCGTGATGTCACGGAGCGTTTCAACGACGGCCATCAGCGCCCCGCTCTGGTCAAAAACCGGACCCGCGTCTATCGCGAGATAACGGCGGCCGGAGCCGTTTGGTAAAACACACCAGTTTTCCGCTGCGAGAATGCTGAAGCGGCCGTCTTTCGCCTCTCTATCGATTTGCCGCCAGTCGCTACGGTCGACGGTATAGAGAGCCTCGATCCTTTCCGATCCCGTAGCCTCCAGCACCAGATCGGCTAGACAAGGCCGTGGGTCCTCATAGAAAGCAGCCCAGTGCCGTTTGGTGCCGAGAACCGCTGAGGCACAGACGCCGGTCAGCTTTTCGCAAGCGCGATTCCAGATGATCACATGGCCGGACGCGGCCAGCACGAATGTCGGGACGACGAGATGCTCCAGCAACTGGTTCGCAAATTTGGTGTCGCTTAGATCCATTGTCACCATGTTGCGGCCCTCCCAGTCGAATCCTCACCCTAGGGAAGTCACAGTAATCACCCAAACTTAAGAAAATATTCTCGTCTCCGGAAAACAAAGAGGCAAAGTCGTCGAGCTTGCTGCCGGCAACCGAACCAAAGGACCAAATCTTGGGGGAGAATTGCCCATGGACAGGAGATTCAGATCCCGGCAAACCACTCGTAGCCATTGTCCTCCCAATAGCCACCGCCGCCCTGGCCGTAGCCGTCGAGCGTGTCGGTGACGCGGATGGCGCGGATGTATTTCGCCATCTTGTAGCCGAGCTGTCGCTCGATCCTGACACGCAGCGGCGCTCCGTTTGATATCGGCAGGGTCTGGTCGTTCATGCCATAAGCGAGGATCGTCTGCGGATGCCGGGCGTCGGTGAGGTCGATCGATTCGTAATATTCGATCGGGCGCAGGAAGCCGCTGCCCATCGAATCAAAGCATTCGAACACCACGAAGCGCGCTTCCGGCTTGACGCCGGCCTGATCGAGCACGGCGGCGAGCGGCGTGCCGGTCCATTTGGCGATGCAGCTCCAGCCCTCGACGCAGTCGTGCCGGGTAATCTGGGTGCGGGCGGGCATGTTGCGGAGTTCGTCGAGCGAGAGGCTGAGCGGTTTTTCGACGAGGCCGTCGACAGGCAGGCGATAATCGGAGAACTCCGCCTCCGCGAGGGCGCGATAGGCCGGGTTGCGCGGGTTGGTCGAGCCGTTCGGCCGCATCGGCTGGCGAATCTCGCTTTCGGAAAATTCGCGGGCGAAGGTATCCGAGCCGAGCAGGAAGCGCTGCACCCGGTAGGTGAGGGAGTTCGCGGTTTCGAGAACGTCGCGGATCTCGTTGTCGCGGACCCCAAGAAAGTCGAAACAGCCGGCGAGCGGTGCGGTCGAGGCGATCGTCGCCCCGGTGAGAAAGCGCCGGCGGGTGAGCTCAGAGCGGGTCATCATTCGGACTCCGGATCGGCGCGGTACCAGCCGGTGATCATCGAGCGCAACTCGTTGAAGGGTCCGGCGAGGACCATCATGACGATGTGGACGACGAAGAACAGAACCAGATACAGCATCAGGATGAAATGGATCGTGCGCGCTGTCTGGCGGCCGCCGAAAACATCGAGCATCCACGGTGCCCATGCATTCACACCCGGCGACATGGTGAGGCCGGTCGCGATGATCAGCGGCAAAGCGATGAACAGCACGCTCGCATAGGACAGCTTCTGCAAGGCGTTGTAGCGGGCTTCGCGGGAAAAGCGCAGCCGCGCGTGGTCGGCGGCTTCGCGCGGCAGGTGACGGATGTCGTCGCCGCTCGGAAAAAGCTCCTTGATGTGACGGTTGATCAGGCTGGCGACGAGCCAGATGAGAAGCGTGATGGCGAGGCCCCAGGCGAAGAACAGATGCACGACCCGGCCGGTCGCCAGATCCCGGTAGCCGGGGATGGTCAGCCAGGATGGAAAGCTCTTCGGCTGAAGTCGGTCGCCCTCCCAGACCGCGCCGAGCCAGCCGGTGGTGTCAAAGGCTTGGCCGAACAGGATCGTCCGGCCCTTCATCGCGGCGCCGTCCATGTAGGCGCCGATCGACAGGATGGTGTTGTCGTAGGCGAAACCTGATTCCTGGCCGATATAAAGGTCCGGCCGCGCCATGAAGATCTGCAGGCCCGAGAGCAGCAGGAAGAACAGGCAGAGCGTCCAGGCCCAATGGGTGATCCGCGTCCACAGCCGCTGCCGGTAGATCAATGGTCGCTCGAAGCGCGATGAAACGGCCAGTTTGAAGCCTCCCTCGGGTATCCGCGACGATTGGCCTCGCTCCAGGTCGCCGCCTTGGACACCAGTCTTGAGGGTCGAAAGCTGCGTGGGTCAAGACGTTTGGGATCACGACCAGTCGCGTGCGGTGACGTTTTCGTGTCAGCCGTATGCGCAACGAACACTGCCGCGCGGCGTTTGCGGGGAGTATGCTCGATCCGGATCGGATTGCTCTTGGCCCAACCGTCTGAACATTCACCGCGCATTGTCGGCCTCGCCACCGCCGTGCCGCCCTATCCGCTGCCGCAGAGCGAGGTCGTTGCCCACGCCGCCGAAACCTTCGGTAGCCGGTTTCGCGATTTCGAACGGCTGCGCCCGGTGTTCGAGAGCACCGGCATCGCCATGCGCTATTCGGTGCGCCCGTTCGACTGGTTCCATGCCCGGCAGGATTGGCGGCAACGGACCGAGGCGTATCTGGACGGCGCCACGGCGCTGTTCATCGAAGCCGCCGAAAAGGCGATCGCCGCCGCCGGCATCCTGCCGTCGGACATCGACACCGTCGTCACCGTGTCTTCGACCGGCATCGCCACGCCGTCGCTGGAAGCCCGCACTCACGGCGTGCTTGGCTTCCGGCCCGACATCCGCCGGGTGCCGGTCTTCGGGCTCGGCTGCGCCGGCGGTGTCTCGGGCCTCTCGCTTGGCGCGCGGCTCGCCCGCGCCGAACCTGGCTCCAAGGTGCTCGTCGTTGCGGTGGAGATCTGCACGCTGGCTTTCCGCTCGGACGAACTGACGAAAAGCAATATCGTCGCCACCGCCCTGTTCGGCGACGGCGCGGCCGGCGTGGTGCTGACCTGCGACAAAGCTGCGGGGCCGCGGATCGTCGCCACCGGCGAGCATCTGTGGCCGGACACGCTCGACATCATGGGCTGGCAGGTCGACCCGATCGGCTTCGGAGCAATCTTCTCCGCCTCGATCCCGGACCTCGTCACCGAGAAGATGCGGCCGGCGGCCGAGAATTTTCTGGCGCGACATGGCGAAGTGATCGATGATCTGGATGGCTTCGTCTTTCATCCCGGAGGGACCAAAGTGGTCCAGGCGCTCGAAAACTCGTTTGATCTGCCTCAGGGCGCGCTCAACATCGAACGCGAGACGCTGCGCGACTTCGGCAACATGTCGGCGCCGACCGCCCTGTTCGTCCTGAAGCGCAAGCTGGAGGTCGGGCTTGCCGGCCGACACCTCGTCTCGGCGCTCGGCCCCGGCTTCACCGGCAGTTTCGCGCGGCTCGATGCTTGAGGCGGTCGAGATCTACCCGAGCGTCTGGGCGACGGCGGCGATCCTCGCCTATGTGACCCTGCAACGGGTGATCGAGCTCAGCATCGCTCGCCGCAACACCAAAAGGCTGCTGCGCGACGGCGCCTTCGAGGTTGCGGCGCCGCAATATTCGCTGCTGGTCGCATTGCACGCGGCTTGGCTTGGGCTACTGTGGCTCACCGCCTTTGGCGAGCCGATCAATCTCGTGTTTCTCGGGCTGTTCGGCCTCACTCAAGTGCTGCGCTTCTGGACGCTCGCCTCGATCGGCAGGCGTTGGACGACGCGCATCATCGTCAAGCAGGGGGAGGCGCTGGTCACGAAGGGGCCATATCGCTTCATGGCGCATCCGAACTATGCGGTCGTGGTGCTGGAAATCTTCCTGCTGCCGGCAGTTTTCGGGCTTTACGCACTCGCGATCCTGTTCTCGCTGCTCAACGCCGGCGCGCTGGCGATCCGTATCCAGGCGGAACAACGCGCGCTCAAGAAGCACACGCGTGGGCGGAAAAACCTGAAATTATGAGCCGTTTCAGTCGTTTGCCGCCGTGCGCCTCAACACCAGATCGAGCGTTTGGCGAAACCTTGAGCGGTCGGTGGTCGTGAAGGCAGCGTTATAGCCCTTGCTCTCGCCGGTTTCGCGCAGATGCTGCTTGAAAGCCCGCATTGACAAAGCGGTGCCGATCGATTCGCTGGTGAACTCGTGCCCCGTCGGGCCGAGAGCGGCGGCGCCTTTTTCAAGAGCCCGCGCGGCCAGCGGGATGTCGGCGGTGATAACGACGTCTCCCGGATTGGCGGCTTCGGCAATCCAGTCGTCGGCCGCGTCCGCGCCTTCGGACACGACAATGATCCGGGCGTCGGGATAGCGCGACGGCCGCATACCGCCGTTGGAGACTAGCACCGCGTCCGCGCCATGCCGGACGGCGACCTCGATCGCCTCGTCCTTGACCGGGCAGGCATCGGCATCGATCAGGACTGTGGTCATTCAGATATCCTTCCAGGCCAAGGCTAAGACGATTCCATTTCTCGTGGCAGCCATAACGCGATTGTGCCATGGACGAACATGACCTCACTTGCCGAGACCTTCGAGAACACACCCGCCGAGATCGTTCGCGGCATCGTCATTCTCGTCGTCGGCTCGGCGATCATTCCGTTGCTCGACGCCTTCGGGAAAATTCTGGTCACCACCCATGACATTTCAGCGGGCGAGGTGGCTTTGGTCCGGCTCTTCTCGCAAGCTGCGATGATCCTGCCGTTTCTGCTGTATGTCGACGGCCCGGGTGCCCTTAAGACGCGTCGTCTCGGGCTCAATCTTCTGCGCGGGGCGTGTCTGGGCCTGGCGGGACTCGCCTTCTTCGCGGCGCTGCGTTTCATGCCGTTGGCCGATGCCACGGCCGTGTTTCTGATCGAGCCGATGATCCTCACGCTGCTGGCTGCGTTCCTTCTGAAGGAGACTATCGGCTGGCGGCGGATCGTTGCCGTCGTCGTCGGCTTCTTCGGTGCGCTGATCATCATCCGGCCGAGCTATTCGATGTTCGGTATCGTCTCGCTGCTCCCGGTCGCGGCGGCATTCTTCGTCGCCCTCTACCTCATTTTGACCCGCCGCGCGTCGCGGGGATCGACCCCGCTGGCGATGCTGTTTTACGCCGGTGCCGGAGGGGTGCTGGTTTTGTTGATCGCCATGATCATAGGCCATCCGCTGGGAATCGCCGATCTGACGTTCCGCTGGCCGGATCGCGGGTCGACCTGGATGCTCCTGATCGGCGCCGGTCTGATCGGCACGGCCGGCCATCTCATGTTCATCCAGGCGTACAAGCTTGCGCCGGCCTCGGTGCTCGCACCCTTCGGCTACGTGGAGATCGTCTCCGCCGTGTTTCTCGGATATCTGATTTTCGCGGACATGCCCGACGGCCCGAAATGGCTCGGCATGGCGATCATCGTCGGGTCCGGGCTGTTCATCTATTTTCGCGAGCAGCGCATCGCGCGTCATCCGCAGAAGCCGCCGATCGTGCGCTAACGCGAGTCCGGCGAATGGATCAGCCGGATTTCGCGGCCAGCGCTTCGAGCCTGGTGATTTCACCGTCGAGCACATCGCGGCGCGAGCGCAAGAGGTCGAGCTTGGCGGCGCGGCCGGTGTCGTCGAGATCCACGTCCTCCGCACCCTCGCCATAGCCGCCGATCAGCCAGGCTGGGCTGACGCCGAGAATGCCGGCGAGCATGATCAGCTTGTTCGCCCGCGGTTCGGCGCGGTCGCGCTCCCAGCCGCGCATCGTCTCCGGCTTGACACCGAGCTTGGTCGCTAATTCTGCAATGTCGATCCCGAGCGCCTCGCGGCTGCGGCCAATCCGTCCGCCGATCGTGTCATCGTCCTGCTGTGTCATCGGTTTGGTCAAATCTGTCTCCTCTTAACGCCGGCCGAAATCCGGATTCTCGCCTAGCGCGGCCGTGACGGACCGCGGCAAGTGCGATCGGATCGCGACATTCGTTTCTTAGACGAGTGTCGGCTTGCAGGATTTCCGCCCAAAGGTCAAAACGGACCGGTCGAGAAGACGCCGCCGCCCTGTTTCGGAGTACCCGCCGCCATGTTCAAGAAGATCCTGATCGCCAATCGCGGGGAAATCGCCTGCCGGGTCATCAAATCGGCGAAGGCCATGGGCATCAAGACGGTCGCGGTCTATTCCGACGCCGATCGCAACGCAGTGCATGTGGCGATGGCCGACGAAGCGGTGCATCTCGGGCCTCCGCCTGCGGCCGAAAGCTATCTCCTCGGCGATAAAATCCTCGAGGCCTGTCAGGCGACGGGCGCCGAGGCGGTGCATCCGGGCTACGGCTTCCTGTCCGAACGCGCCGCCTTCTGCGAATTGCTGGAAGACAACGGCATCGTCTTCATCGGCCCGAAGCCGAAGGCGATCCGCGCCATGGGCGACAAGATCGAATCGAAGCTGTTCGCCCAGAAGGCGGGCGTCAGCATCGTCCCCGGCCATCTCGGCATCATCGAGGATGCCGACGAAGCGACAAGGATCGCCGCCGAGATCGGCTATCCGGTGATGATCAAGGCCTCGGCCGGCGGCGGCGGCAAGGGCATGCGCATCGCCTTCGACGAGAAGGAATGCCGCGACGGCTTCGACCGCGCGCGATCCGAAGCGCGCTCGTCCTTTGGCGATGACCGGGTGTTCATCGAAAAATTCGTCGTCGAGCCCCGACATATCGAGATCCAGGTGCTGGCGGACGCTCACGGCAACGCGGTTCATCTCGGCGAGCGGGAATGTTCCATCCAGCGACGCAACCAGAAGGTCGTCGAGGAGGCGCCGTCGCCCTTCCTCGATGCGAAAACCCGTGCGGCGATGGGCGAGCAGGCCGTGGCGTTGGCCAAGGCGGTCGACTACCAGAGCGTCGGCACCGTCGAATTCATCGTCGACACGGGCCGGAACTTCTACTTCCTGGAGATGAACACGCGGCTGCAGGTCGAACACCCGGTGACCGAACTTGTCACCGGCGTCGACCTCGTCGAGGAAATGATACGGGTGGCGGCGGGCGAGCCGCTCAGGCTTCGGCAGGATGACATCAAGCTCAACGGCTGGGCGGTCGAGAGCCGTATCTATGCCGAGGACCCGTTTCGGGGCTTCCTGCCGTCGATCGGCCGGCTCACGCGCTATCGTCCGCCCACCGAAGACCCGCTCGGCGAGGCCACCGTGCGCAACGACACCGGCGTGACGGAGGGCTCCGAGATTTCGATGTTCTACGACCCAATGATCGCCAAGCTTTGTACCCATGCCGACACCCGCGAGGCCGCGATCGACGCGATGCGCGACGCGCTCGGCCGGTTCGAGATCGAGGGGATCGAGCACAACATCCCGTTCCTCGCCGCCCTGATGGCCCATCCGCGCTGGCGCGAGGGGCGAATCTCGACCGCCTTCATCGACCAGGAATACCCGGACGGCTTCGAGCGGCCGGCGGCGTCGGACGAAACCAGGCGCATGGCGGCGCTGATCGCGACGACGATCGAGATCGCCCGCAAGCTGCGGCTCGATCATCATATCGACCGGTTGCGCGAGCATTCAGGCGCGCTACCGCCCGCCTGGGTGGTGAAAGTCGATGGGGACTATCTGGCGGTCGACGTGGCGCGGACGATGACCGGGGAGGGCGGCGGCGACATCCTCTATCGAATGACCGTTGATGGCCAAACCTTTACCGTCTCGACAGACCATCGGCCCGGCATGTCCCCCTGGTCGGGTTCGATCGACGGGGGAAAGCGGACTGCGCAAATTCGTTCGCGACCGAATGGGATGACCTTGTTTCTCGACGGGATCTGGCTTGAGGCCAAGGTGATGTCGCCGACGATCGCCGAACTGGAAAAGCTGATGCCGGTGAAGCTGCCGCCAGATACCTCGAAATTGCTGCTCTGTCCGATGCCGGGCCTCGTCGTGTCGATCGCGGTGGATGAGGGGCAGGAGGTGAAGGCCGGCGAGACGCTGGCGATCGTCGAGGCGATGAAGATGGAGAATATCCTGCGGGCCGAGCGCGATCTGACCGTGGCGAGCCTCAAGGCGGCGCCCGGCGATAGCCTGGCGGTCGACGCGGTGATCATGGAGTTCCAGTGACCACGGCGATACATTGTCTGGTGCGGGGCCAGGTGCAGGGCGTCGGCTACCGCGCATGGTGCCAGGGCGAAGCCGTGACACGGGGGCTTTCCGGCTGGGTGCGCAACCGCCGATCCGGCGATGTCGAGGCGGTGTTGGCCGGGCCATTGGACGTGGTCGACGAAATGCTGGCGGCGCTGTGGACCGGGCCGGCCGGCGCTTCGGTGTCGGCGGTCGAAGGAACGCCGACGAAGGAACGTCCGCGTGGCGATTTCGACGTGAGGCCGACGGTTTAACGGGTCGCGTCAATCGTCGGGCCGAACACCGCCTCGAATTGCCGTCGAAGCAGGATATCGACCTGCGGCATTGATGCGAGAACGCCGAGATCGGCAAGACTCGTCACGCCGTGGCCGCGAATGCCGCAGGGCACGATGCCGGAGAAATGCTCCAACTCCGGGTCGACGTTGAGCGAGATGCCGTGGAAGGTCACCCAGCGGCGGACGCGGATGCCGATCGCCGCGATCTTGTCTTCGGCAATGCTGCCGTCGACCATGGTCGGACGCTCCGGCCGTCGCACCCAGACCCCGACGCGGTCTTCACGTCTTTCGCCCTTGATCTGGAAGTCGCCGAGCGTCGCGATGATCCAGGCCTCCAGCGCTGCCACGAAGGCGCGCACGTCCTCGCGCCGTCTTTTCAGATCCAGCAGCACATAGGCCACGCGCTGGCCGGGGCCGTGATAGGTGTATTCGCCACCGCGGCCTGCGGCGAACACCGGGAATCGCGTGGAATCGACGAGGTCTTCGTTCCGGGCACCGGTGCCGGCCGTATAGAGCGGCGGATGCTCCAGGAGAATCACCGTTTCAGGCGCCGTTCCGGATGCGATCTCCGCGACCCGGGCCTCCATTATCGCCAAAGCCTCGGGGTAGGGGGTCGGGCCGTCGATGACGTGCCACGCCACTTGCGCCGAACCGGGCCGCGCCAGGAAGCGCTCCGCCACGGTCGATAGCCGGGAGCCGCTCATCGCTGTCTCGATCGTCGCTGTCATGGAGGGTGTTTAGCCGGTCCGAACGCCGTCGAAAAGCGTTGGCCGCGCGCCCGTGAGGACAATGCCGACCGGGATCGGCCGAATAGCCCTTGTGCGACCGGGTAAGTCTTGTTACATGCCCGCCACCGATGGCCTCGCGCCCTTGGTAGACACGGCGTGCGGTCGTGGCGGAATTGGTAGACGCGCAGCGTTGAGGTCGCTGTGGGGCAACCCGTGGAAGTTCGAGTCTTCTCGACCGCACCAGCCTTTCTCATTGGAAATGTTCGAGTTTGGCATCTACGCCGAAGGCCGATTGCATTTTCCCACCAGTTGCATCGAATTTTGCGCCACACGCTTTCAAAATGAAGGCCTGCAGACGATGGCCTCGTTCCTTAAGCGGCGCGGGATGCGGTGGATATTCCACTTCTTTCGGCGTGTACCCCCTGACATCGTTGATTTGGTGGGTTTTTCCTTCTGGGAACGATCTCTCAGAACCAGTGACGAACAGGCTGCTGCGATAAAGGCGCGAACCTTGGCAGTGGGGACTGACGAAGTCATTAGCCAGCCCCGTACAGACGAGATAACGGTTGATCGATCTTGGCCGGCCAGTTCGTAGCGTTGTTTTGCGAGACATCAGCCGAGCGCCGCGACGACGGCGGCAACGATGCCGAGATATCCGTTCGCCTCCCAGGCCGAGCGGCCGATGAAGAGCCCGTCAATGTTGTCGCGGCGCGCGAGGTCCACGCAATTGCCGGGATTGACGCTGCCGCCATAGAGCACGGGCAGCGGGCGGCCGATCAGCGATGCGACCAGCGCCTTGACGTTCGCCTGCTGATCGTCGGCAAAGTCGGGATCGGCCGGCGTCCCCCCTTCGCCGATCGACCAGACCGGTTCGTAGGCCAAGATCACCTCGGCGCCCTCGGTCCATTCCACCTTCGACAGCGCCGCCTCAGTCTGTCGCTTGAGGACGGCGGCCGTTTGGCGGGCTTCGTATTCGGCGCGGGTGTCGCCGATACAAACGAGGGCCGTGAGCCCATGATGGACTGCGGCGGCCGTCTTCAGCCCCACCGTCTCGTCGCTCTCGTTGAAGAATGTCCGCCGTTCGCTGTGGCCGATCTCGACGAGGGTCCCGCCAGCATCCGCGACGTGGATCGGGGAAATCTCGCCCGTCCATGGGCCGG
This sequence comes from Aurantimonas sp. A3-2-R12, assembly GCF_036016755.1. Classification (NCBI taxonomy): domain Bacteria; kingdom Pseudomonadati; phylum Pseudomonadota; class Alphaproteobacteria; order Hyphomicrobiales; family Aurantimonadaceae; genus Aurantimonas; species Aurantimonas sp. A3-2-R12. The sequence continues at coordinate 56,189 of NZ_JAYXIH010000016.1, forward strand.
AATCCTGCCAATGGACGTTCTGGGCGCCGACTGTGACACACGTGCCTTTGAGGGCTTCGGCGACCTGCGTCAGCACGGTGAAGGGCGGGATGACGAAGAGACGCGCGGCGTCACTTCCGGCCCAGTGGGACGAACGCAGAATATCGCAGAAGGCCGACGCCTCCGCGCGGGTCTTGTTCATCTTCCAGCTGGTGCCGATGAAGGGTCGGGTCGCCATGGAGATGCTCCTTGAGGACTGTCGCCGAAGGCGATCGTGACAGGCAGAACGCGGATGAAGGCGGTTCAGGCCGCCTTGGGTCTTCCGACATCGGTGTGCGAGGACCAGAACGCCACGGACTCGGCCATTGCCGCGACGACCTGGCGATCGGTCGGCTCGCGTTCCCGGAAGGCCAGTTCCAGGCAGAGCTCGTTATCCGTACCCCCGCCGGCCCGTATGCTCGCCAGCAACTTGTCCGGTCCGATACGTCCATCCTCGTTATACGCCTTGGTGAAGGGCCAGTGCCCGCCCTTGTTCATCGAGCTCTGCTTGATGTGGATGATCGGCGAGGCTTTCGCGAACCGCTCCGCCCAAGCGTAGGGATCGGTGTCTGCGGGATCGGGCGAGGACACGTCGCCATGGTCGATGTCGATCATCGGCTTCAGCGGAATCGGCAGACCGCCTGCGTCGATCCAACGCTGCAACGCGGCGCAATCCTTGAGCGTGTGGCCGAACTCGCGGCCAATCGACATCGGCTCCCAGAACATCGAGGTCAGGCCGCGTCGGGCGGCGTGCTCCGCGACCTCGCGCCAACACTCAAGAGCGACCCGCAGCAGCGCTTCGCGCCGGTCGCGGTCGTCGAAGTCCCGGTAGGTCAGAATGGCGAACTGCGTCCCGATCGCCGGGCAGCCGAGATCGGCGGCGACGTCCGCCAGGGTCTTGAACCAGTCGACATAGTAGGCGCGCACGCCGGCGTCGGGATGACCGAAATGGTTCAGCCGTCCATAGGGCCCGGTCATCATCGATGTGATGGAGACGCCGTTGGCGTCGGCTGCGGCGGCCATCCGCGCTACGATGGGAGAGAGCGTCTTCGCCGGCCAGGACGGGTTGACAAACTCGTGCGTCAACTGGACATGACCGATGCCGATCTCCGCGGCGATGATCGCGATCAGGTCTTCCGGGTCGGCAAAGCGGTTGACCAGAGGGTTTGTGCTGATCGATAGGGTGAAGGGCATGGAAGCTTCTTCGTAACGGGTGGTTGGAACCGGGCAAAAGCACTGGCGCCCGTGCGATATGAAAAACTATGCATGTGCCGCAATATTTTGCAATTTTCCTTCCGGTGACCTAGCATCTTTCTCGATGTTTCGGCGCTGTCGCCCGCGTGGACCAACCATCCGGCGATGGGGATGGCGCGGGCTGCGCTTTCTGTCGGGCCTCGAACGGTGAAGAAGGAAACGCATATGAAGATCATCATCGGCGGTGATGGCGCGGGGCAACCGCTGGTCAAGGCGGTTGCCGCGTATCTTCGGACCCGCGAGGACGTGGAATTCGACGACGCCAGCGCGGCGCCTGCAAACGCCGACGAGCGCTACGCCGCGACCTCCGAGCGGATCGCCATGGCGATTCTCGACGGCGCATACGACCGCGGAATCTTGTGTTGCGGAACCGGGATCGGCGTCTGCATCTCGGCCAACAAGGTGCCCGGCATTCGCGCGGCGCTGACCCACGACACCTATTCGGCCGAGCGCGCCGTCAAGAGCAACAACGCGCAGATTATCACCATGGGCGCTCGCGTGATCGGACCGGAGCTCGCCAAGGCGATCGTCGAGAAGTTCCTGGATTCGGAGTTCGATCCGCAGAGTTCTTCGGGTGCCAACGTCGCCGCCATGAACTCGCTCGACGACAAGTACCACGCGCGCTGAGCACGCATTATCGACACTGTGGCGGACAGATTGCGACGTGGAAGCCCCGCGGTTCGGTCCGCCGCTGAAACGCCTTGGAACCAGGAGGACGCCGTGCTGAACGAGGCGCCACATCGCCACGACGAAAATGGGGAGGCCGGTCTCGCGGCGCGTGCGGCGTGGCTCTATTTTTCCGGCGGCATGACGCAGGGCCAGATCGCCAAGCGGCTCGGCGTCACCAGCATCAAGGCGCACCGGCTGATCGCGCGCGCCAACCGCGATGGCCTGGTGCGGGTATTCGTCGATGCGGAGGTGGCCGAGTGCCTTGACCTGGAGGAGACGATTCGCCAGCGCTTTGGTCTCGACTTCTGCAGCGTAGCGCCGGATCTCGGCGAAGAGACGCCGCTTCCTCTCAGGGCGCTCGGCATCGCCGGCGCCAACTTCCTGAAAAACGAGATCGAGCGCGGCGAGCACGCCCTCATCGGCGTCGGCCATGGCCGCACGCTCGCCGCCGCGGTCAACGCCATGCCGGCAGTGGCGACCGGACGGACCCGCTTCGTCTCGGTGCTCGGCGGCTTTACCCGCCGTTTCGCCGCCAACCCCTACGATGTCATTCACCGCCTGGCCGAGAAGACCGGCGCTGAAGCCTTTCAAATCCCGCTGCCGACCTTTGCCAATACCGCCGAGGACAAGGCGGTACTTCTCAGCCAGCCTGGCGTCGCGGAAGTGTTCGATCTGGCCTGTTCGGCGCCTTTGGTCTTTGCCGGCATCGGCGATGTGACCGAGGATGCATTCCTGTTCGCCAACAGCATGGTCGGCACCGACGAGATCGGCGAGATTCGCGCGGGCAGGGCGGTCGGCGAACTTCTCGGCCACTACTTCAATTCCGACGGCCAACCGGTCGCGGAAGCTGTCAGCGCCCGGGCGCTGTCCCCGACATTGGCTCATCTTAGCGCATCCCGCGTCGTCGCCCTTGCCGGTGGCGCCGATAAGGTTTCCCCGACCCTCGCTCTCCTGCGCAGCGGCTTTCTCGACGGCTTGGTGACCGACGAGATCACCGCTCGCGCGATCCTGGCAAAGGGCGGCGAGCGGTGACCGCGATACCTCATCGCCCATCGATCATGCCGCGCCCATACGCTCTCGTGTCCGCATAGATTCGCCCCTGACGCGCGCATAGCGACTTCCACTGGGAGGCGAATTCGGGTCGGGGATAGACCGTCTGGTCGATCGCCGTCATCGCCGCGGCGGCGGTCGGGTAGTTGGGGAACCAGCCAGCGCCGACGGCCGCGACGATGCCGGCGCCGAGCGCCGAGGCTTCCACCGTGCGACTGCGCTCGACCGGCAGGCCGGCGGCGTCGGCAAGCATCTGCAGCCAGAGCCGGCTTTGCGCTCCGCCGCCGATCGCGCGGATTCGCTCAAGCGCCAGCCCCTCAGCGGCCATCGCCTGGATCCCGCGGGTGATTTCGGCGGTCAGAGCCTCGAGCGCCGCGCGATAGAAATGCGCCCGCCCGTGATTGGCCGAAAGGCCGACGATCGCCGCGCGGGCGGCCGGGTCCCAATGCGGGTTCATGACGCCGATAATGTGCGGCGTCATGGTCAGTCCCTGCGAGCCGATCGGCAGCTGGGCCGCAGCCTCCTCCAATCGATCGAAGGCCCCGGGATCGTCGCGCCCCTCGGCGAAATTGTCCACGACCCAATTGACGAAGAAGGCGCCGGCCTTTTGTAGTGCTTCGAGGAAATAGCCCTCGCCGGTCGGGGCCGTCATCGTGCGCCAGTGCAGGTCGGTCGCCGGCGTTGGGGAATACACCCCGGTGACCGTCGCGGTGCCGAGATTGAGATAGACCGTCCCGGGCTCCATGGCATTGGTGCCGAGGCCGGCGCATTGGCCGTCGCCGCCTCCGGCAAAGACCGGGGTGCCGGGCCGCAGGCCGGTTTGTTGCGATGCCGCATCGGTGATGGCGCCGACACGACTGCCCGGCTTCAACAGATCGGGGAGCTGCCGCCGCCCCACGCCGACACTGTCGAGAATGCGGTCGGACCAGTCCATCGCCGTGATGTCGAAAATGCCGAAGGGGTCGGCGCTCGACCAGCTCGCGGCCTTGCGGCCGGTCAGGCGCCCGGTCAGGAAGGCGTGGACGTCGACGATGTGCCGTGCCGCGTCGAGAATGGCCGGGTCGTTCCGCCGCAACCAGTCCAGCCGGTAGACGACGGGGATCGTGTCCACCGGCTTGCCGGTCGTGCGGTGCAGCCAGTCGCGGCCCATTTGGTCGGCATAGGCGGCATAGCTGCCGATCGAACGCTCGTCGAGCCAAACCATCGCCGGGCGCAGCGCGCATCCGTCCGCATCGAGAAAGGCCACCGTCTCGCGCTGGTTGGAAATCGCTACCGCGTCCACCGTATCGGCGCCGACTGCGGCGACCGCCGTGCTCACCGAAACCGTCAGCGCGTCCCACCAGTCTTCGCAGTCCTGCTCCGCGTAGCCCGGCTGCGGCGTCGACAACGCGATGGTCGCGCGTCCTTCCGCGACCGCGCGCCCGTCTTCGTCCCAGACGATCGCCTTGGTGCTCTGGGTCGAACTGTCGATGCCGATGACATGCCGTTTCCGGGCCATTTTTCCTCCTCACGCAGAGCCGGCATCGCATCCTCCCGAACGCCGCCGGACCTGGCGCCTGATCGCGCTCCGTCGCCCCTCAGCCCGATTCCAGCAGAGCGGTCGCTGTATCGGAGTCGGTGACAAGGTGGGTCGCGTATCCCCCGTTGAGCGCCGCCAGAAGGGCATCGCGCTTGGCCGGCCCTCCGGCCAGGCATAGGCGAAACGGAACGCTTTTCAGATCGGCGAGCGAAATCCCGACGATGCCGTCATCGATCGGGCAGGGGACCGGGGCGCCGGCCGCGTCGATCAGGCGGCCGATGATCACGGCCTTGGCGCGCCCTTCGGATTGAATCTGCCGCAAGGCAACCGGATCGAGCATGTCGCTTTCGGCGAAGGTGCTTTTCCGACCGAGTTCGCCGACGCCGAACACGACCTTCGTCGCCGATCGGATCAGCGCGAACTGCCGTTCCAGAGACGGTTCGGCGAGAAGCCGGTCGCGCAGGTCTCGGCTCGACAGCACGGCGGGCGCGTGCAGGTTGACGCAGCGGGCACCGAGCTGGTTGGCCAACAGCGTCGTGCACAGCTCCGGCGAGAAATCGGCTGAACTCGCCGAGCTGCCGGACACCTGGACGATGGTCAGGTCCGGTATTCGGCTGGCCTCGGTGGCCCGCGCCGCCGCAAGGATCGTGCGGCCCCAGGCGACGCCGATAATGTCGCCGGGCTCCAGAACGTCGGCCAGCACCCGTGCCCCCGCGGCGCCGATGCGTTGTTCTGCGGGGTGGTTTGGCAGAGCGGGAACGACAGTTGCCGCAACCAGCGCAAACCGCTTCGCCAGCGCCTTGGACAAAGCCGTGCGTGCGACGGCCGCGCTGTCCACCCGAATGGTTACCCGACCGCTTCTCCGCGCTTCCTGCAGGTAGTTGGCTATACTCGCCCGCGAAACACCGAGGCGAGCGGCGACCGCGGCCTGGGTCAGCTCGTCGACATAGTAGAGCCACGCGGCCCAGGTCACGACGTCGTCGAACTCCGGCGGCGGCTTTGGCGTCCCGCGACTCGGGCCGTGAAGGGTTGCAGGCTGATCCATCCGGTCGAAAATGCCATGTCTCTGACTTTTGTCAAACGGTTCTGTCATCTGTTTGACAAATGCGAAACGTCGGTGTCAGATGTCGATAAATGGGAGGCGACATGTCGGAGATCCGGGAGCCACGTTCCGTCGACGATGAGCGGAATTGGACGTCGCTCATCGATGAGATCATCGACGGGCGGTGGATCCATCCGGAGACCGGCGCGCCGGCCGCGGTCGATTATGACCGCGTGGTCATCGCAGAGAGTCTGGCGGGACGGGAAGCCGAACTCGTTGACGCGATGAATCTCGGCGGCCGGATCGCTCTGATCGCCGACGCGGCGACATTTGCGGCGCTGGGCGATCGTGTCGCAAAGGCGCTGGTCGGATGGGACGTCACCGTCATCCTGCTCGATGATCCCCATGCGGACATGGCCCATATCGCTGCGCTCAGGCAGCGGCTCACAGGATTCGACGGCGCCATCGCGGTCGGCTCCGGCACCGTCAACGATCTGGTCAAATACGTCGTCGCGGAAGACAAGCGGCCCTATTGCGTTTTCGGCACCGCCGCCTCCATGAACGGCTACACCTCCTCGACCGCCTCGATCACGCTGGACAGCGGATTGAAGGTGTCGTTGCCGTCGATCGCGCCGCGCGGCTTCTTCGTCGATCTGGGCGTGGCGGCGGTGGCGCCGCGGCGACTGGCGGCAGCCGGCTTCGGCGATTGCCTGGCGCGTTCGGTCGCGCAAATCGACTGGTGGATCTCGCACCGGCTGCTTGGCACCGAATACCAGCAGGTGCCCTACACCATCCAGGAAGCCGATGAGCGCGAACTGAACGCCCGCGCCGCCGGTATAGCGGCCGGAGATGTGGAGGCCATCGGCTATCTCTACCGCGTCCTGACGCTGTGCGGCCTCGGAATCGCCTTTACCGGCGTCTCCCATCACGGCTCCATGGGCGAGCATCAGATCTCCCATTATATCGACTGTTTTGCCGGCGACCGGCATCCCGGCACGCTGCATGGCGAACAGGTCGGCGTCGCCTCGCTGACCATGGCGCGGTTGCAGCAGCGCATCCTCGCCTCCGACACGCCGCCGACGGTGCGCCCGACCCGTATCGACGAGGCTGGCATGGTTCGGCGGATGGGCCCCGAGATCGCCGCCCAATGTCTGGAGGAATACCGCAAGAAGGCGCTCGACCAGGCGGGCGCGGACCGGCTCAACGCCCGTATGATCGCGATATGGCCGGAGCTTCGCCAGGAATGCCTCGGCTTCGCGATCCCGGCGGACGAGATGGAGCGGCTGCTGCGGGCCGCGGGCGGCGCCACCACTGCGGGCGAACTCGGTGTGCCGGTGGATTTCTATCGCGAGGCGGTGCTCCATTGCCGCGAGATGCGCAATCGCTTTTCGGTCCTCGACATCGCGGACGACGCCGGTCTCCTGGCCGATTTCGCGGCGGGGGAGCGTTGATGATGCGTCCGATCTCGCAGATGCCCTCGGATGTCGCAGCATCGATCATCGGCGTCTTCGCCGACATCGACGACACGTTGACGACCGATGGCCGGCTGCCCGCCGCGTCCTATGCCGCGCTGGAAGCTTTGCATGACGCGGGGCTGTTCGTCGCGCCGATTACCGGCCGCCCCGCCGGATGGTGCGATATGGTCGCCCGCTTCTGGCCGGTAACGGGCGTCGTCGGCGAGAACGGCGCCTTCTATTTCGCCTATGACGGCGCGCAACGGCGGATGCGCCGCTCCTTCTTCGCAAGCGATTTCGAGCGCGCCGCCAACCGCAAGCGGCTCGAAGCAATCGCCCGGCGGATTCTCGTGGAGGTGCCGGGCGCAGCGATCTCCGCCGATCAGCTCTATCGGGAAGCCGATCTCGCCATCGACTTCTGCGAGGATGTCGCACCGCTTGGAAAGGCCGATATCGCCCGGATCAAGACGATCTTCGAGGAGGAGGGCGCGGTCGCGAAAATCTCCTCGATCCACGTCAATGGCTGGTTCGGCGACTATGACAAGCTGTCGATGACCCGGCGCTTCGCGGCCGAGATTCTGGGCATCGACCTCGAGGTCGAGAAACATTGGATCGTCTTTGCCGGCGACAGCCCCAACGACGCCCCGATGTTCGGCTTCTTTCCCAATAGCTGCGGGGTTGCGAACGTCCTCGATTTCACCGGCGAGATGGATGCCGAACCGTCCTTCGTCGCCGCGCGAGCGGGCGGCGAGGGCTTCGTCGAGATCGCCGACGTCATCCTGTCGGCCCGCGATCGGAACGAGGGCAAGGCGCGGCACAGGGAGGCGGCCGATGCGCGATAGCGAGCGGGCTTTGCGGCAGAAGATCATCGATCTCTGCCTGGAGATGAACCGGAACGGCATCAACCAGGGCACGTCCGGCAACATTTCGGCGCGCCACGGCGATGCGATGCTTTTGACCCCGAGCGCGACCCCCTATGAGGAGCTGACGCCGGAAAAGATCGTATTCATGCCCCTCGATGGCGACGGCACGGACTGGTCGGGACCGCTGAAGCCGTCGACCGAATGGCGCTTTCATCGCGACATCCTGCGCGCGCGTCCCGATGCTGGGGCGGTCGTCCATGCCCATCCGACCTTCGCTACCACGTTGGCGATCACCCGCCGCGCGATTCCCGCCTGTCATTATATGGTCGCGGTGTTCGGCGGCACCGACGTCCGCTGCTCGGGCTACGCACGCTACGGAACGCCGGAACTCTCCCATGAGGCGCTGACGGCCCTCGAAGGCCGGACGGGATGTCTGCTCGCCAACCACGGCGCCATTACCATCGGCAGCGATCTCGACAAGGCCATGTGGCGGATGGTGGAATTGGAAACGGTGGCCAAGCAGTATCATCACAGCCTGCAGCTCGACGGCGGCCCGGTGATCCTCAGCGACGCGGAAATCGCCGAAGTGCTGGAAGGATTCGGCAGCTACGGCCTGCAGTCTCGCAAGGGGGCGTCGAAGCGATGAGAGCAGGGACCGCACCCCGTCTCGGCATCTCGATCTCGGGCGCGGCGGCGCGGCGAAGGTGCCGTTCGCCGTGGGCCGGTGGCCGCCGGGCGGGGAGGTCGTGCGCTTGACCCCGTCGCCCAATCTTGCCCGTCGCTTCGTTATTTCGGACCACCCGCTGCCGTGGCTCCTGCCGCTGATCGCGCTTCTCGTGGTCTTCACCATCTTTCCGCTGATCTACAATATCTGGCTGAGCTTCCACGAATTCGTGCCGCGCCGGCGGGTGCTGGAATATGTCGGCGGACAGAACTGGGTGCAGCTGTGGGAGGACAGCCGCTTCTGGCAGTCGCTCGGCGTGACCTTTCTCTACTTCATCATCGCGCTGGTCTTCGAACTGGCGCTCGGCATGGGAATCGCGCTGTTGCTCGATTCCGACGAGCCGGGCTTCGGCATCCTGCGCGCTCTCTTGACGATGGCGCTGGTCGTCCCGCCCGCGATCGTCGGCATGATGTTTCTCCTGATGGAGGATTCGCAGTTTGGCGTGCTGACCTTCTTCCTCCAGATGATCGGCGTCCTCAGCCCGGAAACGCCGATCCTGTCGACGCCGTCGCTGGCGCTCGCCGGCGTGCTGCTTGCCGAGATCTGGCAGTGGACGCCGTTCATGGTGCTGATCCTCCTGGCCGGTCTGCGCGCGCTTCCCACCGAGCCCTACGAGGCCGCGATGATCGACGGCGCGAGCCCCATCCAGACCTTCGTGCGGCTGACCCTGCCGATGATGTCCAAGGTGATTGCCATCGCCGTCCTGATCCGCGGCATCGATCTGTTCCGGGTGTTCGACTACGTCTTCGTGATGACCTCGGGCGGGCCGGGCACCGCCACTTACACGCTCAGCCTCTATGCCTGGCAGCAGACCTTCTCCTTTATCAAATGGGGATACGGCGCGACGCTCAGCCTGGTCACGCTCGCGATCATCCTGGTTCTCGCCAATCTGTTCATCAAGCTCGCGAAGGTGAAGTGGTGATGCAGACCGCGTTTTTCCCACGGATGCTCCGCATTCTTTTCGCCTGGGTCGTGGTGGGGCTGTTCTTCTTCCCCATCTACTACTGGACGAGCGTGGCGTTCCGCGACGGCCGCGACATCTTCTCGCGCCCGCCGATCGTCTTCGACTTCGCTCCGACGCTCGACAATTTCCAGAAGGTCTTCGGCATCACTTTCGGCGATGGCGGTCGCCTGACCGTGACGCCGGGCGGCGGCAATTTCTTCATGGGCCCGCGGCTGTGGGATTCAATCGTCATTGCCACCGGTTCAACGCTGCTGGCGCTGGTCATCGCGACACTCGCGGCCTATGCGCTGTCGCGCATCCAGTTCCGCGGCCGTCATGCCTTCGTCGGCTGGGTGCTGTCGACGCGCATGATGCCGCCGGTCGCCGTCGCGATCCCGATGTTCTTCATGTACAAAACGCTCGGCCTGCTGGACACCTATCTCGGCATGATCCTCATCCACGCGCTGATGAACCTGCCACTAGCCGTGCTCTTGATGAAGAGCTTCTTCGACGACATCCCGGCCGAGATCGACGAAAGCGCCATCATCGACGGGGCAAGCCGCTGGCTGATATTCCGCCGCGTGGTCCTGCCGATGGCGCGCGGCGGCATCGCCGCGACGGCGGTTCTCTGCTTCATTTTTTCCTGGACGGAATTCCTGTTCGCGCTGACGCTGACCCAGACCGACATCAAGACGGTCCCGGTGGTCTCGACGACCTTCGTCACCTCGGTCGGAACCGCCTGGGGCAACATGGCGGCGCTCGGCGCGGCCGCGATCGTTCCCGCCTTCATCTTCGTGCTGGCGGTGCAGAAGCATCTGGTGCGCGGCCTGACGATGGGCTCGCTCAAGCAGTAATCCGCGTCCGCCTCCGAGGAGGGAGGCGGTGCGGCGCATACCCGCGAAGACAGGCGGGCCCCAACTGTCGCTAACGGAGGAGAACGAGACCATGAAAGACTGGCAGCGCAAGAATTATCTGGCGTCGGTGACCGACCGCTACGTCAATGGCCGGATGGACCGGCGCAGCTTCCTTCGCTCGGCCGGCAAGCTCGGCCTTTCGGTCGGCGCGCTCGGCATGGGCTTCGGCATGGGCAACGGCCGGCCGTTCCTCAACCTCGCCCCGTCGGCCTTCGCGCAGGATTCGCTAGAGCCCTCGGCGGAAATGATGAAATGGCTGGCCGATGTCGGCAAGCCCTTCGCCGGGACGACACTTCGCCTCGCAACGGAGTCGACGCCGCCTTCCAACGCCATCGCCAACAGCCTGAAGGGCTATTTCGAGGAGGCGACCGGTATCAAGGTGGAGATCGAGGTGCTGCCGCTGGAGCAGGTGCTGCAGAAGCTGACCCTCGACGTCGCCTCGGGCCTCGGCACCTACGACCTCTATTACATCGATCAGAGCTGGGCGGCGAGCTTCAGCCAGGATGTCTTCGATCCGCGCGAGCAATATGAGGAAAAGCCGGACCTCGCCTATCCCGACTATAATATGGATGATTTCCTGCCAGCGCTGGTCGACGGCATCGCCAAATACGAAGATCGCTGGGTGGGCGTTCCCTACGATATCCCGATCTTCATCATGCAGTATCGCAAGGACATCTATGACGAGCTCGGCCTGAAGGCGCCGGAAACTATGGACGAGCTTCTCACCAACTCCAAGGCGATCACCGACGCCAAGGGGCCGGAGATGTACGGCACCTCCGGGCAGATGAAATCCGGTCACTACAGCCTGGAATGCGACTGGACGGCTTGGCTGTGGGGCCATGGCGGCCAGATTTTCGATGCCGACAACAACTTCGCCGGCAACAACGAGGCCGGCCTCGCGGCGATGGAGTACTGGGACAAGCTGAAGGCGACGATGCCGCCGGGCGTCGATGGCTGGACGTGGGACGGCCAGGGCCAGTCGGTCAGCCAGGGTGTGGCGGCGTCGATGCTCTCCTGGGGCGAGTTCTTCCCGTTCTTCGACGATCCGAAATCGGGCAAGATTTCCGGCCTGATGGAAGCCGCGATCCCGCCAGCGGCGACGAGCCTGATAACGCCGGACAAAACCGGTTTCGGCGAGATTCCGGGTGTGGGTCACCAGGGCGGTTCGAGTCTCGCGGTGTCGAAATACTCCAAGAGCCCGGACGCCGCATGGGTGTTCATGCAGTGGGCGACATCGGCCGACACCCAGGCGCTGATCACCGTCCTCGGCGGTGGTACGGGACCGACCCGCGCCAGCGTCTACGACGATCCACGGGTGCTCGCCAACGCCAAGGTCGGCGCCGGCACCACCCGGCATCTGCCGGTCGTCCGCGAGACCATCGCGAAATACATGGGCTCCGAGCCCGATCTGCCGGAATGGGCGGAAATCTCCAGCGACACGATCCCGGTCGGACTCGGCCGCTACTTCGCCGGCGAGTTCGATAGTCCGAAGGCCGCGATGGACGAGATCGCCGCCAACGTTTCCTCGGTCCTCAAGGGCTGAGGCGGCAGAGGCCGTCCCCCCCGCCGCGCCCCCCCGGGGGGGGGGGGCGGGGGGGGGGGGGGGCCGCGGCCGCCCGCCGCGCCTCCCCGGGGGGGGGGACGGCCCATCTCCAGATAAGCAGAAACGGGACGAAGCTGCATGGCTGACAAACCCCTTATCGCCATCACAGGAGCCAGCTCCGGCATCGGCGAGGCAACGGCGCGGGTCTTTTCCGAGGCCGGCTACCCATTGCTGTTGATGGCGCGGCGCATGGACCGGATGGAGGCGCTCGGCCTGCCGAACGCCGTCCTGGCCAAGGTGGACGTGCGCGACCGTGACGCGATCAAGGCGGCGGTCGCCGAGGGCGAGGCGAAATTCGGGCCGGTGGACCTGATGTTCGCCAATGCCGGTGTCGCCCATCTCGCCGATATCGCCACCCAGCCGCCGGAGGAATGGGACGCGATGATCGATATTAACACCAAGGGCATGATGAACACCGTCCATGCCGTGATGAACGGCATGATGCAGCGTCAGCGGGGCACCCTGGTGATGATGAGCTCGATCGCCGGGCGCAAGATCTACCCCGACCATACCGTCTATTGCGGCACGAAGTTCTTCGTCCACGCCGTCGCGGAAAGCTTGCGCGAATACCTGTCGGGCTACAATGTCCGGGTGCAGGTGATCTCCCCCGGCGTCATCGAGACCGAGGTGTTGTCCGGCGTGCATGACCCGAACACGCTCGCCGCCTACCAGGCGAACAAGCTCGCGATCGGCGGCGGCATCGGGCCGGAGCATGTCGCCGACCTGATCCTGACGACCTACCGGATGCCGCAAAACGCGCTGGTGCAGGAAATCGTCCTGACGCCGACGCGCCAGCGCCACTGACCCGCCGCCACCGCGTTCGTAGCCACCGAGGAAGATCGTCCCATGTCCAGCGTCGAATACAAGAACATCGGGAAATCTTACGGCTCGGTCGAGGTGATGAGGGACATCTCGTTCCGCATCGAGGATCACCAATTCGTCGTGCTCCTGGGGCCGTCGGGTTGCGGGAAGACGACGCTCTTGCGCATGACGGCCGGCCTCGAGGCCATCTCCGCCGGCGACCTCGAAATCGACGGCCGGCGCGTCAACGACGTGCACCCGCGCGACCGCGATATCGCCATGGTCTTCCAGAACTACGCGCTCTATCCGACCATGCGGGTCTACGACAACATCGCCTTCAGTCTGGAGGTCGCCAGGAAGCCGAAGGCGGAGGTCAGAAAAAAGGTCGAGTGGGCGGCTGAGGTCCTCAATCTGACGGACTATCTCCACCGTTATCCCAAGGAACTGTCCGGTGGCCAACGCCAGCGTGTCGCCATGGGGCGGGCGATGGTGCGGGACGCGGGCGTGTTCCTGTTCGACGAGCCGCTCTCCAATCTCGACGCCAAACTGCGCGCCCACATGCGACTGGAAATCCGCCAACTCCACGACCGGCTGAAGGCGACGACGGTCTATGTCACCCACGATCAGATCGAGGCAATGAGCATGGCCGACATCATCGTTCTGATGCAGGGCGGTCGGATCGTCCAGATGGGCACGCCGGACCAGATCTACGAGAAGCCGAACTCGATCTATGTCGCCGACTTCATCGGTTCACCCTCGATGAACTTCATCGACGGGGAGATCGCCGCCAGCGCCGACGGCTCGGTCTTTCAGGCTCCGGGCGTCCACGTCCCGCTGCCGGCGTACGCCACGGCCCGACACGGCCAGAAGGTGCTTCTCGGCGTGCGCCCGAACGATCTGGCGGTTTCCGAGGACGGCCCGATCCGCGGCAAGGTGATCCTTTCGGAAACCACCGGCGCCGACGTGCAGCTGCATGTCGAGGTCGACGGGAGGGACACGATCGTCGTCGTGCCCCGCGCCGAACGCCGCCAGTCCGGCACGCATGTGGGGCTGACGGTTGCGGAAAGCGCCATCCACCTGTTCGACAAGGCGACGGAAAAGCGGGTCGTCTGATTGCGCGACCGTAGAGGCGGCTCCGGTTTCCCCCACGTGCCGGCGCCGAGGTTGCGTTTCCGGTTGACCCGGGGCCGCTTGCCGCCTCTGCCTCACCAGCGAAGACAGGCAAGATGATGTTCGACGGTGAGGCCCTTTTCCGCGACTCGTGAGGCGATCACGCCTTCGTCCGTCTCCGCCAGAATACCCGTGCGCACGAGCGCCTTCGCCGCGCCGAAGGCAGCGGCGCCGGCCATGTCGTGGTCAATGCTGTCCCCGATGCAAAGGATGCGCGGCCTCTGGACGGTGGCGATAAGCGCGTGGGCCGCCGCGTAGATCTCGCTATAGGGCTTGCCGACGAAGGTGACGACGCCGCCGAGCGCCGCGTAACGGTCGGCGATCGCCCCGGCAGCCGGCACGAGACCTTGCGGCGTCAGCATCTGCCGGTCGGGATTGGTGCAGATGCAGGGAACGCCCCGGCTTGCGGCGGGCCGCATGCGCTCTTCGTATTCGGTCATCGCGATGTGGTCGGCCTGGCTGCCGGCGATCACCACGAGATCCGCCGCGTCCGCCGCCTCGACGGATATGCAGCCGAGCCGGTCCGACAGATTGGTGTCGCCGGGGCTCGACAGGGTCAGGCAGCGGATCCGCCGGTCTTGCGGCAGCCGGATCGCGCCATCCTCGCACAGCCGGATGGCAACATCGCCGGAGGTGACGCAGGCGAGATAGCTGGACCGCGCAATGCCGAGGCGAGCCAGACGGGCCTCGTTGAAGGCCGCCGGCCGGCCGGAATTGGTGACGAAAAGCACAGGCTTGCCGAGGCCGGCAAGCGCGTCCACCGCCGCGGCCGCGCCGGGATAGGCGTGGGTGCCGTCGTGGACGACGCCGAATTGGTCGAGGAAGAACGCATCGTACCGGCCGGCGATATCGCGAAGTCTGTCGAACCGCATGACGTCGCCGGTCATGGGACCGCGCTCGGGCTAAGGGTCAGCCGCGCCGCGATCGGCATTCCGACGGCTTCGATCCAATCGGGCCATGCCTGGGCGGATGCGTCGTAGCCGGTCTTCCGCACGTTGTTGGCGTCGCCGGCACCGTCGAAGCCGGTGATGATCGCCGCATCCTGGCGGGGCTCGTTGTACCTGATCGCCGAGCCGACCGGCGCGCTCTCCGCGCCGAGCGCGCCGACGCGGACCCCGGATGTGCCGACATCGATGCCGATCGCGACGGAGCGCGCCGACTGGACGGCGGTCCCGTTCATGCGGCGTCCGGTGTGGGGGCGCCCGGTCGGTCGAGTGCCTGCCGGTATGTCTCGGCTTCCCAGTGGGTGAGATGATGGACATCGCGCTCGCTCAGCGGCTGCAGGGCGACGTCCGAGGAGATCCGGGCCGCCACGTCCGCGAGGCAGCCGACGAGGGCTTCGCCGCCGGCGGTCAGCCGCTCGTGGACCAGGACGCCAACGCCGCGCACCAGAAGCAGGCTCGGCGCCGGATGCGGCCCGGCCTCCCGCAACGCCAGGAATTCGCGGATCGCGCCGGCGTCGGGCGTGACGGTTCCGATCGTCTCGCCGAGGAAGATCACATGGTCGGGATAAAGCGGGCCGGCGAGGGCGACCCGTAGCGAATCCGGATCGCGCGCCAGATGATGGACGCTGTGATCGGATGGCAGGCGGTAGGGCGTGTCGGCGGCGAGGTTCGCAAGCGTCTCTGTATCCAACGATCCGGCCGTTAGGCGCGGCGGAATCGCCAGTGCGGCAACGACCGAATCGAGGCGTTCGGCAGCGTCCGCGACGCTGGTTCCGGCGACAATCAGCCCGTGATTGCCGAGGACCACGACGGCGATCCGGTCGGAAGCGATGCGCTTGATCTGCCGGGCCAGCGGAACGCCCGGTCGGCAGTAAGGGATGTATGCGAAGCGGCCGTCGAAGCCGGCGTCGGTCAGCCGCTCCGCAATCCGCGCCTCCGCGTCCTGGGTGACGGCATGGGCGATGGTGTTCACACAGTGGACATGCAGGACGACCGGCTGTGGCATCGCGGCGTGGACCGCCGTCTCGATCGATGGCCTGAGCTCGCTGGCGGACAGCTCCGAGGCGACGAAATCGGTGGCCTTCTCGGCGCGGGCATCGCCGGCGCGCAAGGCGTCGAGGAGCGGGGCGATTCGTACCGGCACGAAGATGTCGCGCGTTTCGGCATCGGCGAGCCACGTGCCGGATGCCTTCACCCACAGGATGCCGTCCCGCTTCAGGGAGGTGTTGCCGCCGGCGGCCTGGGTCAGCGTCCTGTCCCGCCCGATCGCGCGCGACAGGCGCCGCAAAGCGCCCAGCCCGTCGCCGATCGCGGTCCCAGGCTGTTGGTTCGTTCGGTCAATCAACGCTTTTTCCGATCCTTTCGTCCGCATATCGCGGCTCGGCCTGGTCTCGATCCGGTGCCTCGGCGGTACGCCGCGTCCGCGCGGCCAGGAAGTCGCGCACGGCCTGGCGTTCGCTGTCGGCCAGAGCGAGGCCGTGCTTGGTCCGCCGATCGAGGATATCCTCGGCCGTCTTCGCCCATTCGGTCTCGATCAGATAGTCGATCTCGCGTTCGTGGAGGGTTCCGCCGAAGTGCCGGCCCAGATCCGCCAGGCTCCTTGCGGAACCCAGCAAGACCTTTGCCCGCGTTCCATAGAGCCGGGCATAGTGGTGGGCGAGGGGGCGGGGAAGCCACGGGTGGCCGGCTCTGAGGCCGGCCTCGAAACTTTCGAAATCCGCGTTCGCCATGTCGCCGCCCGGCAGCGGAATGTCGTGCGTCCAGGCGGCGCCCATCCCCGGGAAGAAAGGCTTCAGCCGGTCAAGCCCGCGTTCGGCGAGTTCGCGGTAGGTGGTGATCTTGCCGCCGAAGATGGAAAGCATCGGTGTCTTGCCGTCCGCCGCGTCAATGTCGAAGACATAGTCGCGCGTCACCGCCGAGGGGTTGTCCGCATCGTCTTCCAGCAGCGGGCGCACGCCGGAGAAGGAATGGAGGACGTCGGCGCGGGTCAACGGCGCCTTGACGTAGCGGTTCACCGCGTCGAGGAGGTAGGTGATCTCGCTTTCCTCGACCGCGACGTCGCCAGCATCTCCCTCATAGGCAAGATCGGTGGTGCCGATCAACGCCTTATCGCCCTGATAGGGATTGACGAAGATCACGCGCTTGTCGGTGTTCTGGAAGAGATAGGCATGGCTGCCGTCCCAGAATTTCGGCGTCACGATGTGGCTGCCCTTGACCAGCCGCACCCGCCGCGTCGAGTTCGCCCCGATGACGTTCGCGAGCACCGTGTCGACCCAGGGACCGGCGGCGTTGACGAGGCCGCGCGCCGAGACGCGGTAGGTCTCGCCGTCTTCGCCACGGAGCGTCGCCCGCCAGACGTCGCCGTCGCGCGTCGCCGAAACCGCGGTGGTGCGGGTGAGGATCGTCGCGCCGCGCTCCCCGGCGTCGAGAGCGTTCAGGACGACCAGCCGCGCGTCGTCCACCCAGCAGTCGGAATATTCGAAGCCCCTGGCGTAGCGGTCCTGGATCGGCGCGCCTTCCGTCTCGGTCCGAAGATCGATGCTTCGGGTTGCCGGCAGCTTTCTGCGGCCACCGAGATGGTCGTAGAGGAAAAGGCCAAGGCGGATCAGCCAGGCGGGGCGCTGCTCGGGCGAATGCGGCAGGACGAAGCGCATCGGCCAGATGATGTGCGGAGCGGCGCGCAGCAGCACCTCGCGCTCCCTAAGCGCCTCGCGGACCAGGCGAAATTCGTAATATTCGAGGTAGCGCAGGCCGCCATGGACCAGCTTTCCCGAACGCGAACTGGTGCCCTCGGCCAGGTCACCCTTCTCGCACAGTACAACGGAAAGCCCCCGGCCCACGGCATCGCGGGCGATACCGGTGCCGTTGACGCCACCGCCGATGACCAGAATGTCTACGGTGCCAAGGTCTCGCAACATGCCGATCTCAGGCCGTCCTGCTGCGGTCGTCGAACAAGACCATGGTGGTGTCTCCTGTTGCTGCCAATGCTTCCCGCGCGATCGGCGGGTCAGCAGGGGTTGACGGGCGGTTCGCCGGCCAGATACCGGCGCACCTCCTCGGCCGCCTGGTCGGCGGCGAACTTGACGGTCTTGAGCGATGCGCCCGCGATGTGTGGCGTCAGCGTGACATTTGGAAGCTTCAGGAGCGGCCAATCTTCCGGAACCGGCTCAACGGCGAAGGTTTCCAGCATCGCGCCGCGCAAATGGCCGCGACCGAGCGCTTGGGCCAGGGCGTCGTAATCGACCAGCGGCCCGCGGGCGGTGTTGACGAAGGTGGCGTCCTTTTTCATCCGGGCGAGGGCCGCGGCGTCGATGAAGCCGGTGGTCTCCTCGGTGACCCGGGCGTGCAGGGTGACGACGTCCGACTCGTCGAGCAGCCGCTCCAGCCCGACCAGTTCGACGCCGTCCCGCGCGTCCTGGGGGGACAGCTGCACATAGGGATCGGTGACGAGGATTCGGCAGCCGAAGGCCTTCAGGAGCTTGACGACCCGCGTGCCGATCGCCCCGTAGCCGACCACGCCGACCGTCATCTCCGATAGTTCCCGTCCCGTGGTGTCGGCGCGATAGAGATCGCCGCGCCAGTCGCCGCCGCGCAGCGCGTCGTGCCCGCGGGAGATGTTGCGGGTCTCGGCCAGGATCGCGCCGAGGGTGAACTCGGCGACCGCACTGGCGTTGCGGCCTGGCGTGTTGACCACGGTGACGCCCCGTTCGCGTGCCGCCGCCATGTCGATATTGACCGGTCCGCCACGCGAGACTGCGACAAATTTCAGGTGGGGCAGTCGCGCGAACATGTCGCGAGAGAGGGGGGCGAGGTGGGTGACGAGCAGCTCGGCCTCGCCGATCATCGCCAGCGTCGCTTCGGCGCCGCCCTGGTATTCCTTGAGGCCGTCCATCCCCTGGACGGCATAGCCATGCTCCATCGGCTCGTCCGGCCAAGGCAGCCGATGCAGCACCATCTCCGGGACCGCCTTGTTGGCCGCCGTGATGGCCTCGGCGAAGACTTCGGGCAACATGAAATTGTCGCCGATGATCGCGATGCGCGTCGCCATTATGCCGCCTTCCTCGCCCGGTCAGCCCGATCGCGGATCGCCGCGAGTCGTGTCCAGATTGGCGGGAGTTGTTCTCGAATCTCGCGGTAGAGGCCGAACGCCGAATCATAGAGCGGCCTCAACGCGGCGTCAGGCAGCGTCGGCTCCGAGAACCGGCCTCGGGTCCACACGGCGGTGCATTCCTCGATCGAGGCAAAGAAGCCGCGATTGACGGCGGCGATCATCGCCGCGCCGGCCGCGCCCGCTTCCTCGCGCTCGACCGTCCTCACCGGGCACCCAAGGACGCTGGCCAGAAACAGGCGCATGGCGCGGGAGCGGCCTGCGCCGCCGGTGAGCTTGATCTCGTGCGGCACGCCGCCGGTCCCCTCGAAGCAGTCGCGCGCGGCGAAGGCGAGACCTTCGAAGACCGCGCGCATCAGGTCGTCGAAGCTGGCCCCGTAGTGCAGGCCGGTGAATTGCGCGCGAGCCAGCGGTTCCATGAACGGTCCGCGTTCGCCGGCTTCCGAAATGTACGGATGATAGATGGCCGAGACCGGCTCGGCCGCCAGGACGCGGTCGTCGAGATGCGCCATAAGCTGGCCGCGATCGCGTTCGACCCCCTCGCTCTGGAGAAATTTCCACGCGAGTCCGACGATCCAGTCGATGTTCAGCGTCGCCGCCATGTTCGACTGAAACTGGACGAGGCCCTGCTCGGCGGGGAGCGGCATGACGTAGCCGCTGCGCATGTCGTTGAGGACGATCTCTTCGGCGCTTCGGACGTGGCGCATGTGGACGCCGGTCGAGCCGAGAATCGAGCAGCCGGTGCCAGGCGTCTCGCCGACGAGGCCGCTGCCGACGCCGGTCGCGACGATGTCGACATAGCCGAGGACGATCGGGACGCCGCGAGGAAGCCCGGTCGCGTCCGCGACGGCGCGGAGCAGCGGATGCGACGTCGTGCGGCCGTCGACGATCGGGGGCAGCAGCCGCGCCTCTCCATCGAGGCCCAAGTTTCCGATCACCGCGTCGCTGTAGCGGCGGGTACGGAAATCACCGAAGGTGAACGACGCCTCGGACGGGTCGGTGGCCCGCTCGCCGGTCATATTGAAATAGAGCCAGTCCTTGCAATGGAACGCGGTCGTCGCGCGCGCCAGTCTCTCCGGATGCCGCCGCTTCATGACCAGCAGCTGGACGCTCTGCTGGCAGGTGTTGATGCCGGTCCCCGTGCGTTCGTAATGCTCCCGGTGTCGTTCGCTTGCCGCGAATTCTCGGGCGATCTTGCCGCCGCGGCCGTCGAGCCAGAGCCAAGCGGGGCCGACGGGCAGTCCGTTCGCGTCGATCAGCCATGTGCCGTCGCCTTGGCCGGTGATCGCGACCGCGGCGATCGCCGTCGCCCGTTCGCCGAGCTGAGCCGTCAGATCCTTCAGCGTCGCCACGGCGTCGGCCCAGGTTGCGGCCATGTCCTGTTCGACGCTGCCACCTTCCCCCGAAGAATACGTGTTCTTGCGCGAGGCGACCGCGATCTGCTCGCCGTCGGTGGTGAAGGCGACGGATTTGAGCACCGAAGTGCCGGCGTCGATGCCGATCAGGATCGATTCCACCGTCATCCCTCTACCTGCCTCCCGGAAAGGCGGTGACCGTGCGCCAAGGCTTCGCCGCTCGCCGCGAAGACGTGCAGCTTCTCGGCCGGCACGTCGACCGAGAGCGCATCGCCGACCTTTCCGGGGCACCGACCGTCGAGGGTCGCGACGATAACGCCGCCGGCAAACTCCGCCTCCAGATGGGTCTGGTCGCCGATCCACTGGTTCGAGACGACCCTGGCCTGGCTCTCGCCACCGCCGACATGGACGTCATGGGGACGGATGCCGATGACGATCTCCGACAGCGACTGGATCGCAGCGCGCACCGGGGCGGTGACCGCATCGGCCGAATAGCCGAGCACTTCGCCATCTTCCCCGCCGTCGCCGGTCTTGCGGAAGGAAACGCGACCGTCGGCAAAGACGGGCCGCACGCGGTAGACGTTCATCGGCGGCTCGCCGATGAAGGTGCCGACATAAAGGTTGGCGGGCCTCTCCTTCAGTTCTTTCGGCGAGGCGAATTGTTGCAACTCGCCGCCTTCCATCACGGCGATCCGGTCGGCCAGCGCATTCGCCTCGGTCTGGTCGTGGGTGACGAGAACGGCGGTCATGTCGTGTTCGCGCAGATACCGTTTCAGCCGTCCGCGCAGGACGGTGCGCAGCTGCGGCTCGAGCTGGCCCATCGGCTCGTCGAGGAGATAGACGTCGGCCTTGCGCACCAGCGCCCGGCCGAGGCTCGCCCGCTGCTGCTGCCCCGCCGACACGGTCGAAGGATAGCGGTCGAGGTGGACCCCGAGTTCGAGCATCCGGGCGATATCGTCGACCCGGCGCTTGCTTTCCGCCGCGTCGAGCCGCTCCGATTTCAGAGCGAAGGCGATGTTCTCGCGCAGCGTCAGCGGCGGGTAGAGTGAATAGCCCTCGAAGGCCATGGCAACGTTGCGGTCCGAGGGCCGCAATTTGTGGATCGGTCTGCCGTCGATCAGGATTTCGCCCGTCGTCACCTCCTCGAAACCGGCGATCATGCGCAATGTCGAGGTCTTGCCGCAGCCGGACGAGCCAAGCAGCGCGACGATCTCGCCAGGCTTGATTTCGATGTCGAAGTCGCGGACGGCGTAGATCGGGTTCTTGGCCTTCGCGGCATAGATCTTGTTGACGCCGCGCAGCGATACCGAAGCGCTCATGCCGCCTCCCTTTGGGCCTGAGGCAAGATGCGCCGACCGCTGGCGCGGTCAAACAGAAGGATCGAGGACGGCGCGATCCGGACCGGGACGCGCGCGCCCTCCGTCGCGGCAATCTCACCGGCGTCCTGCGAGGCGTACAGTTCCTGACCGTCATCGGTGACCAGGAGGCGCACCAGCCGGTCGTTGAGCGGCAGCAGCGCCGCCACCCGCGTCGCGATGCCGTCAGCACCGCCGGAGCCGACGAAATCGATGTTCTCCGGCCGAACGCCAAGCATGACGTCGCTTCCCACGACCGTCTGGTATTCGCGGCCGATCGGCAGACGGTTGCCGCCGAACACGGCCACCGGCCCCGAGGCGCCGGCTTCGACCCGGCATTCGAAGATGTTGATGCCCGGATCGCCGAACAGCCTTGCGACCTCGACGGTCGCCGGCCGGTCGTAGATGTCCTCCGGCGTGCCCACCTGCACGAAGTGGCCGCTCATCAGGACCGCGATGCGGTTGCCGAGCGCCATCGCCTCCCGATAGTCCTGCGTCACGTAGAGCACGGTGGAGCCGAAGCGTTCGAGGAGCCTGGGCAGTTCCAGCCGCATCTCGAAGCGCAACTTGGCGTCGACGTTGCGCAGCGGGTCGTCGAGAAGCAGCAGTTTCGGCGCCGCGACGAGGGCCCGGGCGAGGGCGGTGCGCTGCTTCTGGCCGTTGGACAGCGCGCGAGGCGCATGATCGAGCACATGATCGATCTTCAAGAGCCTGGCGATCCGATCGACGCTCTCGGCGACTTTCTCCGCCGTCGTGCGGTGCGCACGAAGCGGGCTGGCGATGTTCTCGAAGGCGGTCATGTGCGGAAAAAGCGCGAAATTCTGGAACGCCATGCCCACCGCCCGACGTTCGGGGGCGACGCCGATCATGTCCTCGCCATCGATGAGGAGTTCGCCTTCTTCGGGCTCCGTCATCCCCGCGATCAGCCTCAGAAGAACGGTCTTGCCGGCACCGGACGGGCCGAAGATCGCCACCGTCTCGCCGTCCGCCACGCTGAGCGAAATGTCGTCGAGGACGGTTTCCTTGCCGTAGCGCTTGGTGACGTGGTCGAGGGTCAGCGTGGCCATGAGATCACCCTTTCACCGCGCCGAGCGACAGGCCCTCGACGAGATAGCGCTGGGCGAACAGGGCAAGAGCCAGGGTCGGCGTGATCGACAGGACGATCGCCGCCGCAATCTGGCCGTACTGGATGCCGGAGGCGGTGACGAAGGCGAGCGCGCCGACGGTCACCGGTTGCTTGTCGGCCGAGGCCAGCACCAGCGCGAAGACAAAGTTGTTCCACGCGAAAATGAAGGAGAGCAGGGCGGCGGCCGCGATGCCCGGCATAGCCAAGGGGATCGAGATTTTCATGAACGTCTTCGCCCAGGAATGGCCGGCGATGCGGTAGGCGCCCTCGATGTCCGGGCTGATATCCTCGAAATAGCCGCGCACGATCCACAGGATCAGCGGCAGGGTGATCAGCTGGTAGACCCAGATCAGGCCGATATAGGTGTTGGCGAGGCCGATCGCCTGGAAATAAAGGGTCAGCGGCAAGAGAACGAGCAGCGGTGGAGCGAATTTGAAGGACAACAGCGTGAAGGCGATGTCCTCGGAAAAGCGGAATTTGTAGCGGGCGAAGGCATAGGCTGCGGGAACGCCAAGGACCAGTGACAGGGCGACCGAGGACACCGACAGAATGACCGAGTTCCAAAGGTTGCTCATGAAGGCGATGTCGAGGGAACCAGCCGCGGTCCGCAGCTTACCGGTGATCAGCGCCGTGTAATTGACCAGCGTCGGCTCGAAGAACGGGCTCGGCGGAATGCGCAGCACCTGCTCGTTGGTCTGGAATGACATCAGGATGATCCAGACGATCGGGAACATGAAGAAGATCAGGACGAGGCTGATCAGGACGATCCTGACCGTGCGCTCGAGGGGGCTGACGTGATCCATGGCGGGTGACCTCAGACGTTGCCGTGCGCGCGTTCGCGCAGACGGAGCCAGTTCTTCACGAAGACGTTCGACAGGGCGAAGGTGATCGCCCAGAGCACCATCAGGAGGGCCGCCGAGCGGCCGACATTGGTGAACTGGAAGAACTGCAGATAGGATTCGACTTGGAAGACGGTCAGCGTATTGCCGGGGCCGCCCTGCGTCATCGCGTAGATGATGTCGAATTGCTGGATCGACTCAAGCATGCGGAACAACGACGCGGTCAGGATGTAGGGCATCAGCATCGGCATGGTGATGCGGAAGAAGACGAAACTCTTCGGTACCCCGTCGAGAGCGGCCGCCTCGAAGGGCTGCTTGGGCAGCGAACGAAGCCCGGCCAGGAGCAGCACCATGATGAAAGGCGTGTAGACCCAGACGTCGACCAGGACCACGGTGAACAGCGCCGATGACGGGCTGGACGCCCAGCGGAAATCAGTGAAGCCGACGAGGCTGACGAGATAGTTCAGGACCCCGAAATTCGGGTTGGTCATCAGCTTCCACATCAGTGCCGCAAGCGCCGGCGCGACCATCAGCGGCAACAGAAGCAGCATCGAAACGAGGTTGTTGAAGCGAGTCGGGCGTTGCAGCAGCAGCGCGATGCCGAGGCCCAGCAGCAGTTCGACCACGACGGTGAGCACGGTGTAGAGCAGCGAGACCTGGACGGTGCCCCAGAAGCGGCTGTCCGTGAGGAATTGCAAATAATTGTCGAACCATATGAAGCCCTGCAGCTGCGGCAGGCTCAGCCGGTAACGCAGCAGCGAGTAATAGACCGCCGTGACGAAGGGAATCAGAATCCAGACCGTCACCAGCAGGGCCGGCAGACTGAGCAGATAGGGAAGCCAGTTGGTCCGCCGCCTGCGTCTGGCTGCGACGCCCGCGCGTTCAGCTGCTGCTGGCTCTGCTGCCGACATTCCACGCCTCCCCGTCGGCCGGCGGAAGCTCCACCGGACAAGATCTCAGTTCGCTTTCGAAGAATTGGCCGCGCCGCCGTCAGAAACGGTGCGGCCAAGGATGCCTATTGCAGGCCGGCTTGCTGGAGCTGCTCGTCGATGCTGGCGGCGAGCTGGTCCAGGCCTTCGTCGACCGGCACCTCATTGGCGACCATGCGTTGCAGCATCGCCGCCCAGGCGGTGGTCACGTCGAAGAACAGCGGCTGCGGGGTGAAGTAGATCTTGGCGCCGGGCGACGACACCTCGAACTGCTCGACATAGCCGGGATATTTCGACTCGATGCGCTCGAGGAACTCCTGGTCCTTCCAAACGCTGGTGCGAACCGGGTTGACGAAGTCCATCTTGCGGGCGCCGAAGAGATCGTGCTCCTTCGAGGAAGCCCACTGCATGAAGTACCAGGTGGCGTCCTTGTTGTTGGAGAAGTTGGACATGGCCAGCGACCAGATCCACACGTTCGGCGTCGGCGCGTCTGCCGACGGGTTGGGCGCGATCGCGGCATAGGCGATGTTGCCGGCTTCCTTGTTGTCGCCGCCATTCATGAAATAGCCGAGGATGTCGGCGTCGTAGATCATCGCCGAGGCGCCGGCGCCGAGATCGGTGCCGACCTGGTACCAGGTGTAGGTCGACCAGTTCTTCGGGCCGTAATCCTGGATCATCTTGACCCAGTCGCGATGGTAGGCCTTCGACCCGTCAGTGTTCATGGCCGCGTTGAGAACGCCGCCATTGTTCATCAGGTCCTTCTCGCCGAAATTGCTGTAGCCGGAGAGGAAACCGGGATGGATGGTCGCCCAGGAACGCGAGCCGCGCACCCCGATCGGATAGATGTTGGAATCGACGCTCTTGAGCTTTTCGCAGGCGGCGAGCAACGCCGGCATGTCCTTCGGCGGCTCGACACCGGCCTTTTCGAACATCGTCTTGTTGTAAGATATGTTGTTCTGCTCGAAGCCCCAGGGGATGCACCACTGCTTGGCGTCGCCCGTGCCGAGTTCGGAGCCCGGCGTGCCGTCCCAGGCGGTCGAGGCCCGGAGGCCGGGAAGGAAATCCTCCCAATCCCACGACGCCGCGGTCTTCGCCGGGTCGTTGATGTATTCGTTGAGATCGGTGATCCAACCGGCCGGACCATAGGTCCAGGTCATGTAGGCGCCGGTCATCAGCGCGTCGTATTCGGACGACCCCGACGAAAGGGCGGCGGTGACCTTGTCGAAATAGACGTCCTCGGGGAAGACGTCGTAGGTCACTTCCATGCCGGTTAGCTCTTTGAATGCCTCAATATCGGCAATCATCGCATCGGCATAGGGATGCTTGTTGAGTAGCAATTTGAGCGATGTGCCCTTGTGCTTCATCCAGTCGAAGTCTGAGGCCTGCGCAAACGCGCGGGTTGCGGCCGAGGCCATCAGGCTCGACGCGGTAATGGTCCCGATGCCGAGATAGCCCATCCGCTTCAGGAACTCCCGCCGGCCCAGTCGGCCGCGGACGAATGAATCGACCAGATCCTTTTCCTTGTCATACATGGCTGCTTCTCCTCCTCTTTGGCCGTGTCGTTAGGGGCATGCCGGCCTCATGCTGTTTAGTCCCCCGCGCTCGCCTTCACATCCAAGTGGATCCTCCGATTTCGTCGGAGCGAGGCCGTTGCGGATGCCGCCGCCAAGTCAGGCGAGTTTCGCTCACCGCGTCTCCTGGCGTCTGTTCGGAACCATGACGCTGGCGTCGCGCGGGTAGTCGAGATCAAAAGCGGCACCCGGCTGCCGAGAGCCGCAGCGTCGATCTTCAGTTGGCGACGGCGTCCAAGTCGTACGGCGCACAACAGTCGGTCTCGAAGCAAGAATGTCGCCCTGGAGACCATGCTTCGCTCCCATTACCGCTGTCCGGTTGGCGCGGGTTCTTTTCAGCGTCAGTAAAATTTTTCACCTTCTGAAGTTTTTGTCAAGCGACCTTGCCGCCGGGGTGAATTGAGAAGCGATCGCACCGCCCAGTTTGCGATCTATGACTTCGTCGAGGCCCGCACTCATGATGGACGGAAGTTCAGGATGCTCAACATCATCGACGAGCCTACCCGGGAATGCCTGGCGATCCGGATCGACCGCAAGCTGAACTCGACCAACGTCATCGATGCCTTGACCGACCTGTTCATCCTGCGCGGCGTGCCCAGTCACATACGATCGGACAACGGGCCGGAATTTATTGCCAAGGCAGTGCGCGAATGGATCGTTGCCGCCGGCGCCAGAACCGCGTTCATCGAGCCCGGCAGCGCGTGGGAGAACGGTTATTGCGACAGCTTCAACGCCCGAATCCGGGAGGAGCACTTGAACGGCGAGATCTTCTACCCGCTGGTCGAAGCCAAGGTCGTGATCGAAAGCTGGCCCGCCATTACAACACGGAACGCCCGCACTCGTCGTTGGGCTATCGGCCACCGGCACCCAAGGTCGTGCAATGGCCCGCTTCGCCATCCGGACCGGCTTCACCGGCCACGCCAGCCTTGGCGCCAAGGCCTGTCATGCACTAAGATTTGCCCCAGACCACTCGGTGGGGGCCGACCATTCCGGGGCACCCAGCTAGCTTTCAGTTAAGGCGGAACGGCAAGCGTCGATCAGGAGGATCACGCGACCGTGCTCTGCGATAGCCGCAATCGCATCATGGAAGTCGGTGAGGGGCAGCGCGGTGATCGGGTCGCTGACCATTGCAAACTGTAGCGCCGGTCGATCACTCAAAGAAGCTGACGTTCCTTCCAGACAAAATGGCGCCGAGACTTGACCGACCGCATGAAGTCGGCCCATCAGTCGCGCCGAATGCAGATAGTGCCACAGCCCAATGCCGCACCATGTTCTGCGCAATAGGAGCTGCGAGATGGCGCGAAAAATTCGGGACGCGAGTTGGCTTGAGAACGAGTCGACCGATACCGAGCCTCCGGAGCCGTGCTGGCTATGCGGCCGATTGCTGGGTGAGACCGTGGACCGCTTCCACCCGATCCCCAAAAGCCGGGGTGGCCGTGACACCGTTCTTGTCCATCCCATCTGCCGGGAAACCATCGACGCCAATTTCACGGCGAGCGAACTGGTCCGCCACGCAGAAGGCGGGACGCCCCTCACGGATAACGAGACGGTCGCACGCTTCGTAAAATGGGTCGCCAAAAAGCCTGCCGACTTTCACTCTGCGACCAAGTAGGGTCGTCAGCCGAACGTCGGCTTCGCCACCTCTTCTACCGGAGATAGGACCGTCCGATTCTGGCCCTGCTACGCCGTAAGTGCCCCTATCATTCCTCTTCTACCAGCGATGACCCGCACGCACCGTCCGGCAAGTGCGCCGCACGGCGTCAAGGCCTCGGTCTACATGGAGCCGTCGATCTTCTGTGAGACTTCGGCGAAGAGATTGCTGATCGTTGCGCGGGTAAAGACCTTTCTGGACTTGCCTCGCAAAACTGGAGAGCTCTTCTGATGGAAGGAGGAGCATTCCATGGGCAAGCCACATCGCCGGTTCGACAAGGAATTCGAGGCGGAGGCCGTACGTCTGGTCGAGATGAGCGGGCGAACGCAGCGCGAGATCGCAGAGGATCTGGGTATCGGGCTGTCGACGCTGCGTCGCTGGCTCGACAAACGCCGTGAGCGCGATCTGGAATCGCCACCACCCGAACGGCAGGAAGATCTGGCGGTAGAGCTGAAGCGACTGCGGCGCGAGAACGAGATCCTGCGGCAGGAACGCGAGATCCTGAAGCGGGCCGCGACTTTTTTCGCCAAGGAGGGAAGTCGATGAGGTTCCGTCTCATCGATGCGGCGAAGAAGGAGTTCCCCGTACAGCGTTTGTGCAAGGTCCTCGGCGTCAGTCCGAGCGGCTATTTCGCCTGGAAGGAGCGTCCGGCCTGCCGCCGACAGCGCGACGACATGGTGTTGCTGGCGCATGTCCGCTCGGCCTTTGCCCTGTCGAGCGGGACCTACGGAAGCCCGCGCATGGTGCATGAGCTACGCGACAATGGCCTGCCGATCGGCCGCCGACGCGTCGCCCGTTTGATGCGCGAGAACGGGATGAAGGCACGGCAGAAGCGGCGCTTCAAGCGGACGACCGACAGCCTGCACGCCTTCCCGGTGGCCCCGAACCTCCTCGATCAGGACTTCACCGCCACGGGGCCGAACCAGAAGTGGGGCGCCGACATCTCCTATGTCTGGACCCGCGAGGGTTGGCTGTATCTCGCTGTCATCATCGATCTCTTTGCCCGGCGCGTCGTCGGATGGGCAACCAGCGATCGGCTTCACAAGGAACTGGCATTGTCGGCCCTTCGCCGAGCCGTCACCGTGCGGCGTCCTGTCGCCGGCCTCATTCACCATGCGGACCGCGGCAGCCAATACTGCGCCATCGAGTACCAGGCGGAGCTGAGGAAGCACGGCATCCTGATCTCGATGTCGGGGAAGGGAAACTGTTTCGACAACGCGATGGTAGAGACCTTCTTCAAGACGTTGAAGGCCGAACTCGTCTGGCGCGGGGCCTTCCAAAGCCGGGCAGAGGCGACCCACGCGATCGCTCGCTACATCGACGGCTTCTACAACCCCGTCCGGCGCCA
This sequence comes from Aurantimonas sp. A3-2-R12, assembly GCF_036016755.1. Taxonomy (NCBI): domain Bacteria; kingdom Pseudomonadati; phylum Pseudomonadota; class Alphaproteobacteria; order Hyphomicrobiales; family Aurantimonadaceae; genus Aurantimonas; species Aurantimonas sp. A3-2-R12. Next base: position 85,439 of record NZ_JAYXIH010000016.1, read on the forward strand.
TTCNTGAAGGCCGAACTCGTCTGGCGCGGGGCCTTCCAAAGCCGGGCAGAGGCGACCCACGCGATCGCTCGCTACATCGACGGCTTCTACAACCCCGTCCGGCGCCATTCGGCGCTCGACTTCATCAGCCCGCTTCAGTTCGAGAGGCTGGCCGCATAAACTGAAAACGCTCTCCAATTTGTCGGAGCAAGTCCATTCCCCACCAAGACCGAGGCTGAAGTGAACCACCCCGGGTTTCCCGGAGACTGTTTGGTGTTAATCCAACGCCGCGATTGGCATGGCCTCAAGCTGGGCGTAGTAGGCGTCTTCTGCCTCGGCAGGCGGAACGTTGCCGATCGGCTCGAGAAGGCGCCAGTTGTTGAACCAGTCGACCCATTCGAGGGTGGCGAACTCGACGGTTTCGGCGAGACGTTCGGTTTAGCGAATGCTGACGTATTGGGCGGATTCAATCGGTCAACGCAACATGGATCGTGTCACCTTTGAGCAGCCATGGGTCAAGGACATCGGCCAGGGTCTTCCAACCGAGCGTATTTCGTGGGCCTTGCATTGAAGGTGGCAGCTACGGCAGCGATCGCCTCGGTACTATGCGCGCTGAGGTCAGTCCCCTTCGGGAAGTACTGGCGCAGCAGCCCGTTCGTATTCTCGTTGGTACCGCGCTTCGAGGGGCTATGAGGACAGCAGAAGTAGACCTCGATGCAACGGCGTCGATCCTCCAAGCCGCGGATCGTCGGAATTTGCACCACACCCTGCAATACAATTTGCACCACATTGAACACGACCGGCTTCGTAGAGGTTTTCGTACCATGTCGCATTTTAGAGGATATTGTCCCTCGCTGTGATTTTTGATCGAGTTTCGAGTCTTCTCGACCGCACCAGCCTTCCTCATTGGAAATGTTGGCGTTTGGCATCTACGCCAAAGGCCGGTCGCATTTTCCCACCATTTGCATCAAATTTTGCACTACACGCTTTCAAGATGAAGGTCTGCAGACGAAGGCCTCGTTCCTTGAGTGGCGCGGGAAGCGTGGGATATTTCGCTCTGTCCGCGGGGCGAGCGTAGCGCGGTATTTCGTAGCCCGCCGGATTTCGATCCGGAGGCTGTCAACGCAAGAGCAGTTTCAGACCGACGCGGTGTTAAAAATCGGCCATGCGGTTCAATCGGGCTTCTGCGATCCGTCCGGTGTCTCGACCTGGGCAAGTCCCAGATCGTCCAGGATGACATAGAGCGCGGGCAGTCCGATCAGCACCAGCACGGTAGAGACGACAAGCCCGAATACCACCGCGATCACCAGCGGGATGACGGCGGTGGCCTGGGTGCTGGTTTCCGCCAGCAATGGCAAAAGCCCGGCCGCGGTGGTAGTCGACGAGATCAAGATCGCCCGCAGGCGGGCGCGGCTCGCCTGTCCGGCAGCGGCTTCGATGCCCATTCCTTCGCTGCGATAACTCTTGATGAACTGCACCAGAAGGATGGAATTGTTGACGACGATTCCGGCCAGTGATGCAGCTCCCACCAGCGAGGGCATCGACAGATTGTAGCCCATGAGAACGTGGCCCCAGATCGCGCCCATGAACGCCAGGGGAATGGCCAGCATGACGATGACCGGTTCCAGATAACTGCGGAACTGGAACGACAGGATGAGGAAGATCCCGAGCAGACCGATCGCGAGGCCGCGCGCGATGGACGCGCCGGTTTCCGCCGTGCTGGCCGCCTGACCCTCGATCGCGACACCGATGTCCGGGTAACGGTCGGGGAGGGAGGCAAGCCAACCCGTCTGGAGATCGGCAACGATCGCACCCGCATTGGCGACGCGCTGGTCCAGCTGGGCACTGACGGTGACGGTCCGCTGGCCGTCGATACGATTGATCTTGGCCCAGTCGCGGGCGGCTTCGACCTCCGTCACCTGCGGTAGCGGCATGGGTGCGCCATTCGGTCCGATCACTACGGTGTCGGTCAGAAAATCGTATGTCGCGCGCTCGCCCCTGCTTTGGCGGACGACGATGTCGATGTCCAGATCACCGATCTGCACTGTTTCGACGATGTCTCCCAGGACATCGGTCCGCAATTGCTCAGCCACATCCGCGGCCGACAGCCCGGCGGCCGCCGCGCCCGGCGCCAGCGACAGTCGTCGTTGCGGCTTGCCGGGGCGCAGGTCGGTAATCACGTTGTAGACGCCCGCATAGGTGGCAAGCTCGCCCGCCAGCTCCGCCGCCGCGCGGTCGAGGCGGCTAAGGTCCGAGTTCTTCAGGCGGATTTCGATGGGAACGCCCGCGGGGCCGAACCCCGGTTCCTGGATCATCAGGCTCACCAGCCCGTCGATCGGACCGATCGCCTCGCGCCAGCGCGTCGTGAGATCGTCGAGCGACGTCGCGCGGATTTCGGCGGTCAGAAGGTCGGCCGAGACGGTCGCAACATGCGGTCCGCTCTCGCCGGCGCTGAGGTTGCGGTTGAAGTCGGCGCGGATCGAGCGCACCAGCGCGGCACCCTCGGGCTGATCCGGTGTCAGCGCTTCGTCGACGCTTAGCAGCGCCGCCGTCACCTGCTCGACCACGGCTTCGGTCCGGGCCAGCGGCGTGCCCTGCGGCATGAGAATGCGCGCCTCCAGCACGTCGCCATCGATGTCGGGCATCGCCTCCATGCGGATGTTGCCGCCGGCGATGAAACCGACCGAGCCCAGCAGCAGCGCCAGCATCGCCGCCAGCGTTATGTAGCGCGCGCGGATCGCCCGATCGGCCAGTGCGCCGACGCCGGATTGAAACCGCGCGAAACCTTTGTCGAAGGTCCTGCGCAGGCGCGATTCCGATTCAGGTCCCTTCCGCCCGCCCTTCAGATGGTGCGGCAGGATCCAGAACGCTTCGATGAGACTAGCCGCCAGCGCCGCCACAAGCACGATCGGAACCACCTCCAGAACGGCGCCGAGTTCGCCCGACAGGAACGACAACGGTACAAACACCGCCGCCGTCGTCAGGAATGACGACATCACGCCGGGTAGGACCTCCCGCGTCCCGTTCACCACGGCGGCAAGCGGGGCCTGTCCCTCGGCCGCGCAGCGCGCGACATTGTCGGTAATGACCACGGCGTCATCCATCACGATCCCGATCGCCATCAGGAACGCGACCAGGGTAATCATGTTGATCGACAGACCCAGCAGCGCCATCGCCACGAACGCTCCGGCGAACGCCACCGGCAGGCCCAGCACCCCCCAGAGCGCCATGCGCACGCGGAAGAACAGGCTCATCACCAGCGTCACCAGCACGAGCCCCATGATGCCATTCTCGACCAGCATCACCAGTCGATCGCGCACAATCGAGGTCATGTCGGTGGTGATGGTCAGCCGCACCGCCGCGCCCCGGCGGGCCTGTTCCAGCGCGACGAATTCCTGCAGGCGGTCCATCACGCTCAGCGCGTCGGTGCGGCCGCTCTTGTAGATATCCAGAACCAGCGCCCGTTCGCCGTTGAAGAGGATCTTTTCCTCGGCCTTCTCGAATCCGTCGGTCAACTCGGCGATTTCGCCAAGGCGCAACTCCGCCGCCGACTTTCCTGAAATCACGATCAGATCGGCCAGATCCGCGATCCGCCGCCGCTGATCCGTGAACCGCAACTGCACATCGGCTTGCGGCGTCTCCAGCGTCCCGAGCGGCATATCGACGTTCTGTCGCCCGATCGCGCCGGCGATGTCGCGCACCGACAGGCCGTATTGGCGCAGCAGATCGGCCGAAACCTCGACCTGCCATTGCCGCTGCGACACGCCGCGGACCATCACATCGGCCACGTCCGGCAGAGCCAGCACCGCGTCTTCCAATTGCGCGGCGTAGCGTTCCAGATCGTCAAAGCTCATATCCCCGCTGACGGCGAGGGCGGCGACCTGATCGGTGCGGTGCATCTCCCGGATCACCGGGGCGTCGGCGAGGTCGGGGAAGTCAGTGATCGCCTCGACCTCGGTCTTGATGTCGTCCAGAAACTGGCTCGCCGTGCCGCCCGGCGTCATCTTCGCAAGCGCGTTCGCCAGATTGTCCTCGGCGCTGCATCGAAATTCCTCCATGTAATCGACGCGGCGCAGGCCTTCCTCCAGCCGCTGGCAGACCGACTCCTCGACATCGGCCGCCGTGGCGCCCCGATAGAGAACGGCGATGCTGACCTCGGTCGGCAGAAAGTCGGGAAACGTCTCGCGTTTCAGCTGGGGCGCGGCGATCGCGCCCGCCGCAAGAAAAACGATCAGGAGCAGGTTGGCGGCGGTGGGATGGGCGGCGAACCAGCGGATCACGGCGCACTCTCCGCCGCGGCCCGCGCCAGCGCGGCTTCAGCCTCCGCGTCCTGTCGCGGCCGTAGGCGCATACCCTCGACCGCCGGCACGACGTCGTCGATGATCACCCGGTCGCCCGGTGCGAGACCCTCGCCGATCACCGCCAGATCGCGCAGCGAGAGGTCGATCCTGACTGGCACCCGGCGCAGCCGGTCTTCGTCATCCGCGAGATAGACCGTGTCCTGATGAACCGCGCTCATCGGCACAACGATGGCCGGGGCCTCCAGCGGCGAGGACAGCACCGCCTCGACATACATGCCGCGAACCAGCGGCAGCCGTTCGGGCGGACTCGCGCCGCGATAGGGCTCGTCGACCGAGACGATGGCGCGAACGGTGCGGGTCGCCGGATCGATCTCGTTTTCGATGCGCTCCAGCTGGCCGGGCCAGCTCATGTCACCGGCGGCGACCAGACGGACCTCCGCCGTGATCGCCGACAGATCGAAATGCGCGCCGAGATTCAGCGGCACCGTCGGCACGGTACGCGCTTGGGTGGCCAGCAATCGGCGCAGTTCCGATAGGCGAACCTGAACCACCGCCTCGGCCTTCGCGATCCCGTCCCCGGTGACCAGCCGCTGACCCGGTGTGACCTGCTGTTCCATCTCCACTTCGACCACGCCGATCCGCAGGTCGAACGGAGCGATGATCTCGGTGTCCTCCAGATCCCGCTCCGCGCGCGCCAGCGCGGTTTCGGCGCGCGCCTTTTGCGCGGCCAGGTGGTCGAGTTGACTGGGAATCAGCCGCAGGCGGTTCTCCAGCGTTTGAACGGCCACGCGCTGCTGCACCGTTGCGCGCTCCTGATCGTCCAGCCGCGCCCGTGGCACGGTCCCGCTCGCGGCCAGCGACCGCACGCGCTCCAGTTCCTGCGTCGCCAGTTCCAGCCGGCGCTGCTCGAGGGTCATCAGATCGGATGTATTGGAACGCTCCTGCTTCAGTTGGCTGATTTCGGTCTCGAGCGCGGCCATGTCGGCCTCGGCCGCGGCGATCGCCAATTCGTAGCGCGTCGGGTCGATCTGCAAGAGGCGCGTATCGGCGGGAAGGATGTTGCCGTTCTTCAAGCCGGGATGGCGAAAGGTGATCGGTCCGTTGACGCTCGCGACCGCCTGCCAGACCCGCGCCGGTCGCGCCGTCCCGAATCCGCGCGCGGTCAGCATGACCGGCAGCAGCCGCGCCTCGATCACCCGCACGGCAGGCGCCGGCGCTTCGTCCGCGACGCGGTCGGGCGGCATTCTGGATGCCAGCATGAAGGCAATGACCGCGGCTCCGGCGGCGAGCGCCAGCAGGATTGGAAAGAGACGTTTCGTGAAGACCGGGATCGTCATTCCAGCGGCTCCGGTCTACTTGTGGTGAGGCGAGTTGAGGGCATCATCTGTCGGGCCACC
>NZ_JAYXIH010000017.1:0-90847 GCF_036016755.1 Aurantimonas sp. A3-2-R12
CGCCAAATCCGACCAGCCCACGTCATTGCTTGGTCAACTTGGCGACGCGCCCACCAAGCCGCAGCTCGACAAGCGCATCTCAAATCCAAAGAGCAACTGTAATGCTAGGGGCCATGGCGCGATGCTACGACGCGGGATCGGTCCTGGACCAGGCGAACAGGCTTGAGAGCGCCGGCGGAAGGATTTCGGGCTCGATCCGGCGGATGCCGGGGGTCGACGCCGATTCGTGTTGAACCGAGTTCAGTTCGTCCAACGCCGCCGACTGACTCGCGACGGCCGCCTCCCTGTCGTCGTCCTGCTCATCCGCGATGTCGAGAAAGCGGATTCCCGCGAACATCGCCCGCCGGTAGACCAGGCGAGCGGGACGGGCGTGCTGGTCTTCTCCGACCCGAATTTCGAACGCCTTCGGCAGGTGCGCGGCTTCGTCGATGGTCAACAGCGCCCCGGTCGCCGAAAGATTGCGCACGATGCAATCGAAGGTCGAGAAGCCGCCGTTGAAGATCACCTTGGCGCGTTTGAGCGTCCGCATGCGCTGGGCGACGCGGCGTTCCGATCCATCGGGTTCGAGTTCTGGGAGCGCTGCCATGATGGCCTCCGGGACAATCTGCAAGCGGAATTATCCCAGACAGTCCTTTGCAAATGCTGAAGCCGGCCGGGACATTTTGACATTGTCGATCATGGCCGTTCGCCGCTCGGCTAGGAACGACACCTCTCGCAACGCTAAACGACGATGGCCGGGCAACCTCGTTGCCCGGCCATCCGATCTTCGATTCGGCGCGATAGGCGCGGGTCGAGCTAGTTGCGGGCCTTGTCGACCAATGCGCCGGACTTGATCCAGGGCATCATGCCGCGCAGCTTTTCGCCGACTTCCTCGATCTGGTGATCGTCGTTGCGGCGGCGGATCCCCTTGAAGCGGGCCATGCCGGAACGGTATTCCTGCATCCATTCGCTGGTGAACTTGCCGGTCTGGATGTCGTTCAGGACGCGCTTCATCTCGGCCTTGGTTTCGGCGGTGATGATGCGCGGGCCGGAGACGTATTCGCCCCACTCGGCGGTGTTGGAGATCGAGTAATTCATGTTGGCGATGCCGCCCTCATAGATGAGGTCGACGATCAGCTTGACCTCGTGCAGGCACTCGAAATAGGCCATTTCCGGCGCATAGCCGGCTTCCACCAGGGTCTCGAAACCAGCCCGGATCAGTTCCACCAGGCCGCCACACAGGACCACCTGCTCGCCGAATAGATCGGTCTCGCACTCTTCCTTGAAATTGGTCTCGATGATGCCCGAACGGCCACCACCGACGCCGCAAGCATAGGACAGCGCCAGATCGAGGGCGTTGCCCGAGGCGTCGCGATGCACCGCGACGAGGCACGGAACGCCGCCGCCCTTCTGGTACTCGCCGCGCACCGTATGACCGGGGCCCTTGGGCGCGATCATCACCACGTCGACCGTGTCCTTCGGCTCGATCAAGCCGAAATGCACGTTGAGGCCGTGGGCGAAGGCGATCGCCGCGCCGTCGCGAATGTTCGCGGCGATCTCGTCCTTGTAGATGTCGGCCTGCAGTTCGTCCGGCGCGGCCATCATCATCAGGTCCGCCCAGCCGGCCGCTTCGGCCACCGTCATCACCTTGAAGCCGTCGGCCTCGGCCTTCTTGGCGGTCGCCGAGCCCTGACGCAGGGCGATGGCGACGTCCTTGGCGCCGGAATCCTTCAGATTGAGCGCATGGGCGCGGCCCTGGCTGCCATAGCCGATGATCGCAACCTTGCGGGACTTGATGAGATTGAGATCGGCATCCCGATCGTAATAGACGCGCATGTCGTGTCCTCCTAGTTGATGTCTCCGGCCACGATCGGCCGGTTCTCGTCCGCCCCGTAAAGGGCGAAGAACTGATCCGCGGCGCGCTTGGCGTCGCGGTCGATATCGGCAGGGCGCAAATCAAGCGGTTCGCCGAGCAGAAGTCGGATCTGGACGTCGCGCACGACCAGACCGAAGAAGGTCCGGAAGGCGGCATCGACATCGTCGAAATCAAGAATTTCGGCCGCGCGCCCGGCCGCCAGCGCCGGCTTCAGCCGCCGGGCCATCGCGAACGGACCATTGTTCAGAACGATCGCACCGAGATCGGCGGTCTGGGAGCCGGCTTCTGCGACCGCGAGCCGGTTGAGCGCGACCGAGGTCGGCCCGGAGATTACCGTCAGCCAGTCGCGTGCGAATTGGGCAAGGTCGGAGTGAAGCTGCTGGCGCGTGTCGCGCCCGGTTCGGGCCGGAACGCCGCGCACCTTGGCCGCCTGCCAGCGGACGGTCGCGGTCAAAAGCCCGTCACGGTCGCCAAACCATTTGTAGAGCGTCTCCTTGGAACAGCTCGCTGCCCGCGCCACCGCCGCCATGGTCAAGGGACGCCGCGCCGCCACGACGAGGCCGAGCGCCGCATCGAGGACGTCGCGCTGGCGCGCCGTCATCGTGTTGCTGTCGAGATCCTCTATCGTCTGCACCCGCGCCACCCGTCCTGCTTGTGGTTCGCTTGCCCATCAGCCGTACCGTAACGTACGGTACGGCTATTTAGCGGCAATGGCGGCAGGGATCAAGCACCCGCTGAAAGGACGTCGGCAATGGCCCTGTGAAAGCCCTGCGTCACGAGAGCATCGGGTCAGGCATCCTGCCCGCAGGCGTGACAAAACCGGCGCACGGTCTCGGCCATACCGAATTCCAAAGCGTCGGCGGTCAATCCGTGGCCGATCGAGACCTCGGCGAGGTCGGGGATGCGCGCGACCAGCGGCGGCAGGTTGGCGACGGTCAAATCGTGCCCGGCATTGACTCCGAGACCGGTCGCCAGCGCCGCGTCGGCGGTACGCCCGAGACGCTCGATCTCGCGCGCCGCCGCGTCCGGATCGTCATGGGTCGCGCCATAGGGGCCGGTGTAGAGTTCGACGCGATCGCAGCCCGTTGCGGCGGCGGCCGCCATCGCTTCGGGTTCGGGGTCGGCGAACAGCGAGACCCGGGCGCCCTCGCCCTTCAACGCCATCACGATCGGCCTGAGAAACGCCGCCGCGGCAACGAAATCCCAGCCATGGTCGGAGGTCGGCTGGGAAGGATCGTCGGGGACCAGCGTCACCTGCTCCGGCCGCGCCGCGCGAACGAGTTCCAGGAACTCCGGCGTCGGATAGCCCTCGATATTGAACTCGGCGCCGGGAAATTCCGTATCGATCAGCCGGCGAATGTCCGGCAGGTCGGAAAAGCGGATATGCCGCTGGTCGGGACGCGGATGCACCGTCAGCCCGTGCGCGCCTGCCTGCAACGCGATCCGGCCCAGCGCGGTCACGCTCGGCCAAGGCAGGTCGCGCCGGTTTCTCAGCATGGCGACGGCGTTGAGATTGACGGACAGTTCGGTCGGCATGGCGGTCTCGCTCGGCGGCTAGAGCATCGGACCGAAAAGTGGATCCGGTTTTCGGATTATTCCGATGCTCAACCAAAGTGATAGAGCGTCCTTTGTGCGTCCGGATGGAAGCACTGGCGCTCTATTGCCGGCTCGGTAGCATAGAAGACGAAGGCTGTCCCTACTGGTGCCCTCCTCCCCGCCGAGCTCGGGTGCAGCGCGACACCACTGCGCTTGTTCGCATTGACAGGCCGGGGGCTCCCGACCCTATTCTGAAATCTCGGCGTTTTGCCGATGGTTCTGTGGGAGGACATGATGGGCGGCTCGAGATTTATCCCGATCCTGATCGCAGGCCTTGTGGGCCTGATCGTCGGCTGGTGGGCGGCGCCCGACTTCGATGAAGCCAGCGAAACCATGGCGGGGCAAATCGAGGAGCTGAAGGCCCCGATCGGTCAAATCCAAACCAACGTGGACGCGTTGAGCACTCGCCTCTCCGAACCGGCCCCCGACACTGGCGATACCGCGGCGACGGAAGCAGTCAACGCGCTGGGGTTGCGCTTCGACCAGCTGACGAACGAACTGCAGAGCCGCACCGACGCGATCACGCAGGCCGTCCAGGAACAGGCCGGCCAGGCCGCCGGCGGCGCGGCCGCCAAGCTGGACGAAATTGCGACCCAACTGAAGAGCCTCGAAGAGCGGATTGCGAGCGGCACGCCGCAGCCGTCGCCCTCCGAGGTGGCCGCCACGACGGCGACACCCGGCGGCGATCCTGCGGCGCTGGCAGAACAGATCGGCGCGTCCGGCGCCATCCTCCTGCCCGGTCAGGCGGCGATCTTCGGAGGCTACACTGTGCGGCTGACGGCGATTTCGGTCGAAAACGGCAGCGCGACCCTGGTCGTCAGCGATGGCGAAAACCAGGAGGTCGCGACGGGCGAGGCAATCAAGGTCCGCGAGACCTGCGAGGTCAGCGTCGCCGGCGTTACTGCCGGCGCGGCCTACCTCGCCGCGCAAGGGTGCGAGCAGTCGGCCGAGAGTGCGCCGCAGGCGGCAACGGCGCCGGAAGCTCCCGCCGATGGCCAACAGGCCGCGCGAGCCGCCACCGAAACGGCCCCCACGGATGGCGAGCAAGCAGCTTCGACCGGCGGTGAACAGCCGGCTCCGGAGACTGACGCCCAGGCAGCAGCGCCGGCAGAGCAGCAGCAGACCACTGAGGCGCCCGCTACTCCAGCAGCCCAGCCGGAAGGCCAGCAGCCGGCCGAACCCGTTAGCGCCTCGCAAAGCGGTGACGGCAACTCCGCCAGCGTGCCGACGGGCGGCACGGCCGTCTTCGGCGACACCCGCGTCTTCGTTTCGGCCATTGGCGAGAGCGACGCCTCGCTCTTCGTCGCCGGCAAGGGCCGCCAGACGGTCGCGACCGGTTCGGCGCTCGACGCCGGCAATGGCTGCATGGTGACCGTCGCCGGTATCGAGAATGGTCAGGTGCAATTGACCGCTGAGGGTTGCGCGAGCGGCGATTCCAGCGAAGGCCAGGCAGCAGCCGCGAGCGATGGCGCGCAACCCTCCGCCGCGGCGGACGCCGAGACGGCGGCCCCGACTGCCGAAGAACAGCCCACCGATGCAGCGGACAACGGTGCAGAGGCTGCGCCGGCCGCTGACACCGGCGAAGCCACGACACCCGCCGCCGATGAACCGGCGGCTCCGACAGGCGGCGACACGGCCGGTTCGGCATCCGGCCTGACGACCGGCCAGACCGCGACGTTCGGCGAGAAGAAAATCTTCGTCTCGGCGGTCAGCGACTCAGGCGCGACGCTCCAGGTGATCGGGGGCGATCGGCAGCAGGTGGAAACCGGCGGTGCGATCGATCTCGGCGATGGCTGCGTGGTCACGCTCGATAAGGTCGAAGACCGCAGCGCCTTCCTGTCAGCGGCGGGCTGCTGAGCCGGCCCGACGACAGCCCAATCAGCAAGAAGGCCCGCGATCACCGGATCACGGGCCTTTTTTCATGTCGCTTGGCCGTCCGCCTTCGCGACCGGGCGTCCATTTACTTGACGATCGTCAGCGTCTCCGCCGCGCGGGTGATCGCCGTGTAAAGCCAGCGCTCACGGGTTTCCTTGAAGGCCCAGCTTTCGTCGAACAGGACGACGTCGTTCCATTGCGAGCCCTGCGCCTTGTGGACGGTCAGGGCGTAGCCGAAGTCGAAATCGTCGAAGCGCTTCTTGGTCGCCCAGGGAATGTCGGCGTCCGGATCCTCGAAGGCGGCCTTCAAGAGCCGGATCTTCGCCGCGCCCTGGTCGATGTCGTCGTCGTCCGGCTTGACGATGAGATTGACGCCGGGCTTCGCTGTCTCGCGCGCGGCGGTCATCACCTGCCAGAGCGAGCCGTTGAGCAGCCCCTTCGGCGGATCATTTCGCAGACACACAAGCTTGTCGCCGGCCATCGGCAGCGGACCCTCAAAGCCCTTCAACTCGCGCAGTCGCGCATTGTAGCGCCGTCGCGTCCGGTTGGTGCCGACCAGAACCTGATCGGCGGCGAGCACCTTGTCGGTTTCCACATCGCGCTTGCCGATGATCTTGGCGGCCCCCCAGTCGCCATGCATCAGCTCCTTGCCCTCGCGGACATGCAGGGCGAGTTCGATGATCGGATTGTCACGCGCCTGGCGATGGATCTCGGTCAATAGAAAGTCGGGCTCGGCCTCGGTGAAGAAACCGCCGCCCGAGACCGGCGGAAGCTGGCCCGGATCGCCGAGCACGAGGATCGGCGTGCCAAAGGACATCAGATCGCGCCCGAGCGCCTCGTCGACCATGGAGCATTCGTCGACGATGACCAGCTTGGCCTTGGCGACCGGGCTCTGGCGATTGAGCGAAAAGGTCGGCGAGACTCGCGACGTCCCGCTCGCCTCGTCGGCGACGGTCTCCTCGCCGCGCGGTCGGTAGATCAGCGAATGCAGCGTACGGGCACTCTTGGCGCCCTTCGACCGCAACACCTGCGCCGCCTTGCCGGTAAAGGCGGCGAACTGCACCGAGCCATCGATGCCTTCGGCGAAATGGCGCGCCAGCGTCGTCTTGCCGGTGCCGGCATAGCCGAACAGGCGGAAGATCGGCTGATCGCCGTCTTCCAGCCATTGCGCGACGGCCTTCAGCGCGTCGTCCTGCTGGGGTGAGAGCTTCATGGGGGCAAATGGCAGGATTCGGGGCGACACGGCAACGACAAATCGACGCGCACTCTCGTCTTTCGACGTCTTTGCCCGGCCCCTCCGCCCTATTCCGTCCGGCCACGCCCCTCCGGATCGTTTGCCAGCACGATCGGCTGGCCATGCGGCGTCGCCCGCGCGGCGCGGCGCCAGGCGGCGGCCAGCCCCTCGACCTCTGCGGTGCCCGTCAGCCCTTTTTCGGCAAGCAACCCTTCGAGCGCGCCGAGAAAGCGCGGATAGTAATCGGACCCGTCCTCGGCCGCGTCCGACGCGTGCAGCGTTCGCCCGAGTGCTTCGGCCCATTCGGCGGCGGTGAAAACGCCGTTCTCCACGAGCGCGACCTGCAGTCCGAGAACTTCCGCCTGCCATGGCTCGGCGAAACGCTCGGGAGCGTCATTCGTCATCGTGCGGCACCGGTTCCAGATAACTTTCGAAGGCGTCGATCGAGACGGTCAGTCCCGGATCGCCATCCCTGCCCCACAACGCCGGACCGTCGAAGGCGACGGTGTAGAGCCATTGCGGCGCCTCCCCCTTGCCATGCGCGTCGGTGTCCGGAAACACATGGACGCCGTGGACGGAGTCGACCCGCCCGACGCGGCCACGGGCATAGCGCGGCAGCCGCGTGTGGCCGGTGGGATGCATCTCGATGGTGCGCACCCTGTCGCCGACAGCAAATCTGGCTGGCGTGATCGCCGGCCGGTCGACCGGAACGCCCTTGGCTAGCACCGCCGGCATGTCGGCGCCTGAGACCACGCGCTTCGGCGTCGGCGCATCGACGAGCGGCTCGCCACGATCGAGTTCGTCCTCTGTGACGAAACCATGGCGCAGCAGCAGCTTTTCAAGCGCCTTGGTCCAGATCTCGTAATAGCTCGAGCCGTAATAATCCGCCGGGTGCAGGCTTTCGCGCGCATGGCGGCTTTCGTCGATCGTCCAGGCGCCGAGCGTTCCCGCCGCAACGGTCAACCCCAGCGCACGCTTCTCCCAATCGGCGTGAAACAGCGGCTCGTTCGTCTCTGGGGCGACCGGGCCGAACCCCATCTGGCCGCCGAGATCCTGCGGGCCGTTCACTGGCCCGCACCGCTGATCGATTCCGGCGCGACGGCGAGCCCCGTCCCGATCATCGCGTCGCGCGTGACCAGATCGGCCAGTTGGTTCTCCTCCAGTCCGTCCGTCCCGGCCGGCCGCATCGGCACGACGAGATAGCGCATCTCTGCGGTCGAATCCCACACCCGGATCTTGACGTCCGGCGAGAGGCTTACACCGAACTCCTCCAACACCCCACGAGGGTCGATGACGGCACGGGAGCGATAGGGCGGCGATTTGTACCAGACCGGCGGCAGCCCGAGCACCGCCCACGGGTAGCAGGAGCAAAGCGTGCAGACGACGAGGTTGTGCGTTGCCTGCGTGTTGAATACCGCGCGCATGTGCTCGCCCTGCCGGCCGGTGAAGCCGAGCGAGGCGATCGCGGCCGTCGCATCCTCGCGCAGCCACGCCTCGAATCGTGGATCGGCCCAGGCTTTCGCCACCACCCGCGCGCCGTTGCGCGGCCCCACCTTGGTCTCGTAGGTTTCGATGATCGCGTCGATCGCGTCCCGGTCGACGAGCCCCTTGCGGGTCAGGATCGTTTCCAGCGCTTTCACCCGCGCCGTCATCGGGTCGAGATCATTGTCGTGGGCATGCCCATGATGGTGGGCGTCATCGTCGTGCGAATGGCTCATGGCCTAAAGCTAAGCCTGCCGCGCTTTCCTCGCAATATGCCTGGTCACAACAGCATCGCACCAGGGTCAGCGCCAGGAGCACCCCCATCGCGATGTTGAACCATTTCAGCCGCGCTGGATCGGCGAGGAAGCGCTTGAGCATCACCCCGAAGCCCGCCCAGGTCGACACGCTCGGCCAGTTGACCAAGGTGAAGGCCGCGGCAACGAGCACGACCGAGAGGAACGGTCGCGCGGGATCGGTGTAGATCGCCATCGCGGTGATCGCCATCACCCAGGCCTTGGGATTGACCCACTGGAACGCCGCCGCCTCGACAAAGGTCATCGGCCGCTCGCCACCCTTCCCCTCACTCATTCGGCGGGTCGTCGCGATCTTCCAGGCCAGAAACAGGAGGTAGGCACCGCCCGCGAGCTTCAGTGCGATATGGAGTGGCGGATAAGCTGCCAGCAACGCGCCGAGCCCAAATCCGACCGCCAGCAGCAACAGGCAGAACCCGCCGGCGATGCCGCACATGTGCGGGAAGGTCCGCCAAAAGCCGAAATTCACGCCCGACGCCAGCAGCATCAGATTGTTCGGCCCGGGCGTGATCGAGGCCACGAAGGCAAAGGCCAGCAGCGCGAGGAAGACGTCGGGGTTCATGACAATCAATCTTCAGGTCGGCTTTACTATCCTCTCGATCGGGACAGTCGTCGCGACCCAAGCGCCTGTACTCAACGCTTTGTGGCCTACATTCCCGCCTTGCCGCGCGACAGCGCCGCGACGCCCGTGCGGCAGACCTCGACGAGGCCGAGCGGCGCCATGATCGCAACGAATTTGTCGATCTTCGACGGCCTACCGGTGATCTCGAAGACGAAATGCTCGATCGAGGAGTCGATGACCTTGGCGCGGAAGACGTCGGCCAGCCGCAGCGCCTCGACGCGACCCTCGCCCTTGCCGGCCACCTTGACGATCGCCAGCTCGCGCTCGATCGGCGCGCTTTCGCCGTCTTCGCCCGCAACGCGGGTGAGATCGACGACGCGATGCACCGGCACGATCCGGTCGAGCTGGCTTTTCAACTGCTCGATCACATGCGGCGCGCCGCGGGTGACGACCGTGATGCGCGACAGATGCTTCTCGTGCTCGGTTTCCGAGACCGTCAGGCTTTCGATGTTGTAGCCACGGCCGGAGAACAGCCCGATCACACGCGCCAGAACCCCCGGTTCGTTGTCGACGATGATCGCCAGCGTGCGCGCCTCGTTCGCCTCCTTTTCGGGAGTGATGAAATAGGCCGAAGCGGGTGGCTGGACGGGTCTGTTCATGGTCGAACTCGGTACTCTGGAGATGGCGGCACCATAGAGGCGCGCGCGAAAAAGAAAAGCGTCGGCGCGGCGGTACAAACGCGCCGAAGCGCGAAAGCCGTCGAGACAATCCCCCGACGCGGCGCCGCTGCGTCTACACTAGCGCCTTGCCCTTGGCGTCGATGGCGCTGGCCACTGCCTCGTCGCTTGCCTCGTCCGGCAGCAGGATTTCGTTATGCGCCTTGCCCGACGGAATCATCGGGAAACAGTTGGCGAGATTGGCCACCCGGCAGTCGAACAGCACCGGCTTGTCGACAGCCAGCATCTCCTCGATCGCGTCATCGAGATCGCCCGGCTTCTCGCAGCGAATGCCGTGGCCGCCATAGGCTTCCGCCAGCTTGACGAAATCCGGCAGCGCCTCGGTGTAGGAGTGCGACAAGCGGTTGCCGTGCAAGAGCTGCTGCCACTGGCGGACCATGCCCATATACTGGTTGTTGAGAATGAAAATCTTGACGTTCGCTTGGTGCTGAACCGCCGTCGACATCTCCTGCATGTTCATCAGCACCGAAGCGTCACCGGCGATGCAGACCGACAAGGCATCGGGATGGGCGATCTGCGCGCCGATCGCCGCCGGCAGGCCGTAGCCCATCGTCCCCAGCCCGCCGGAGGTAAGCCAATGGTTCGGCTCCTCGAAACCATAGAACTGCGCCGCCCACATCTGATGCTGGCCGACCTCGGTCGACACGTAGGTTTCGCGGTCCTTGGTCGCCGCGTAGAGCCGCTGCACGGCGTATTGCGGCATGATGACGTCGTTGTTCGGCTTGTAGGCGAGGCAGTCGCGCGCGCGCCAGGTCTCGATCTGATCCCACCAGTTCGCCAGCGCCGCAGGTTCGCTCGCCTTGCCGCGCGCCTTCCAGAGTTCGACCATGTCCTTCAGCACATGGCCGACATCGCCTATGATCGGCAGGTCGACATGGACGTTCTTGTTGATCGACGAGGGATCGATGTCGATGTGGATCTTCTTCGAGTTCGGCGAGAACGCATCGAGGCGCCCGGTGATGCGGTCGTCGAAGCGCGCACCGACGCACAGCATCACGTCGCAGCCATGCATGGCGAGATTCGCCTCGTAGGTGCCGTGCATGCCGAGCATGCCGAGCCAATTCTTGCCGGACGCGGGATAGGCGCCAAGCCCCATCAGCGTCGAGGTGATCGGAAAACCCGTGCTCGCGACGAACTCCCGCAGCAGCCGCGTCGCCTCCGGTCCGGAATTGATCACGCCGCCGCCCGAATAGATCATCGGGCGCTTCGCGGCGGCCAGCATGGCGACCGCCGCCTCGATCCGGTCGCGGTCGCCGTCGAGCTTCGGCCGGTAGCTCTCATGCTGACGGATCGGCGGCGGCGGCGAATAGGTGCCGGTCGCGAACTGGACGTCCTTCGGCACGTCGACGACCACGGGGCCGGGCCGGCCAGTGGTGGCGACATGAAACGCCTCGTGCAACACGCGGGACAGGTCATTGACGTCCTTGACCAGCCAGTTGTGCTTGGTGCAGGGCCGCGTGATCCCGACCGTGTCGCATTCCTGGAAGGCGTCGGAGCCGATCAGCGTCGTCGGCACCTGGCCGGTGATGCAGACCAGCGGGATCGAATCCATCAGCGCATCCTGCAGCGCCGTCACCGCATTGGTCGCACCGGGCCCGGAGGTCACCAGCATCACCCCCGGTCGGCCGGTCGACCTGGCATAGCCCTCCGCGGCATGACCGGCGCCCTGCTCGTGCCGCACCAGAATGTGGCGAACCTCCTCCTGCTGGAAGATCTCGTCATAGATCGGTAGCACCGCGCCGCCCGGGTAACCGAAGATATCCGTGACGCCATTGTCCTTCAGCGCCTGGACGACCATTTCGGCGCCCGTCATTTCCCGCGTTTCCGCTGTCGCTTCCATCGTCGTGATCTTCCGTCTGCTGTCTGCCGGATTTGTCTGGCGCCGTTTCCTGTCCGGATATTTGCCGGAAATCGGCGCAATAAAAAAGGGCCGCTGGGGCCCTTTGGATGCGCACACGTGGCTATCGCCGGGCGGTCGCTAGACCGCCGCGCGTGTGCGCCTTCGTACTACGAGAATGCCGTTCGTGTTCATCGCACATGACGCTAAGCGCATCGGGACCGTCAGTCAACGCAATAGTGCGCGACCACTAAGGGCCGCGCACTATTGCAACAAGCTTAGATGTCGCGATCTCGAGACGCCGTGCCGATCGACGGCCTCAAACGACCGCCTCGATATTGATGCGGCGATACAGCGCCTCGGCCAGCGCGTAGATGCCAAAGGCCATCAGGCCAAGCCCGGTCAACGACAGCAGCGCCCAACCGTACAACCAACCTTCCATCGCCGCCAGCGCCGTGTCCAGCCCCGGCGTATCGCCACTGGCATAGGAGGCGGCACCGCTGAACAACAGCCCGGCAAGGACAAGGAAGGTGACGCCTCGGGCCATCAGTCCGAACTGGCAGACCGGGGTCAACCAGCTGCGGACTCCCTCGGGAATCTCCATGTACTTTTCAAAGCCGGCTTTGGCGCCCTTGAAGATGTGGGCCGCGCCCGCCGCTGCCATACCGAGGGCAACGATATAGGTGAGCCAGACGCCGTAGCCCGCCTCATAGGCCTTGGCGACAAGACCGTTTGAGCCGCCGCCACTCGCCATGCCGATCAGCAGGCTCGCGGCATAAAAGGCAAGCGCACCATAAGCCAAAGCGCTGAAGATCAGGCCAATCCGGACGAACATCCCTTTTGTGTCGGTACCGTGGTGGTCGACATCGAAGACGACCTGAACGATCCGCCAGGCGGCAAAGCAGGAAAGTGCGAGGACGAGCAGGCCGAGGAGAATGGTACCGAATGCCGACCCGGCGATCTGTCCGACCGCATCTTTGCTATCCATCGCCTCGCCGGAGGCGAACGCGGCGCGAAACGCGAAGTAGCCGATGATGAGAAACACCGCTCCCCGCGCCACATAGCCAGCCCTTGCGGCGTGCCGAAGCCAATCGCGGTTGTCGTCGGTCAGCTGGTGGGTGTCTGCCATAATCATCGCCTTATTTTACTAGGACGATACGCTATAGGACCGGATCCGTTCCCCGCCAAACGGAATTAGGCCGCCGGAATGGGCATAGACCCGATTGCGGCCGGATTGTTTGGCTCGGTAGAGCGCGATGTCGGCACGTTTGAGGAACGCGGCGTTCTCGTCGCCGGCGTTCGATACGGCCAAGCCGATCGACGCGGTGATGCGCAGGCTGACGTTGCCGACCCCGATGGTCAACATCGAGATAGCCTCACGGATCTGATCGGCGAAGCGTTGAAACTGCATCGCGCTCATGTTCGGCGCAACGACGGCGAACTCCTCGCCGCCCACCCTCGCGACGATGTCATGATAGCGCGTGCACTCGAACAGGCAGGTCGCCACCGACTTCAGGACCAAGTCGCCGACGTCATGCCCATGGGTGTCGTTGATCGCCTTGAAGTGGTCGAGATCGATCAGCATCAGCCCCAACGGACGTCCAATTCTGTCGAACTCAAGCAGATATTGCCGCAACGACTCGTCGAAAAAGCGGCGGTTGTTCATTCCGGTCAACGGGTCGGTCAGCGCGGCCCGTTCGAAATCCTGCGAGCGCTGCCGCAACAATCCCGCCAGCGAGTGCAGCTTGCCTTGCTCGCGGGCCTGTTGTCGGACCATCGGCAAGATCCAGAATAATCCGGCCAGCAAAGCGACGATCAGGCATGAAAACGTCGCCGCGAAGAGGATCGACTCGACCCGTTGTTCCTCTGGCAAACCGATTTCCGCCAGCGCCGACGCGGCGACACTGTGCCCCGCATAGGCACTCGCTGCCGCGGCGGCGATCGTGCACAGGAACAATGCGACCGACCATTCCGACTTGCTGATGTTCATGCAGAAGAAAAACCCGTTCTTTTCTGCCACGAATCACTAGCGCAATAGGTTCACCATCCGCTTAACCGTGTCGATCAAATTGACGAGATTAGATCGGCGTCGGGCGCTTCCAACCGCGCCCAGTCGGAACCGAACTGATGCCGGAACCAGGTTTCCTGGCGCTTGGCGTATTGCCTTGTGCGTGTCACCGCGCGGGCTGTCGCCGAGTCGAGGGTCAGCCCGCCGTCGAGCACCGCGCCGAATTCGGCGACGCCGATCGCTTTGGCCGCCGACCCCGCTAGCGCACCGGGAAGCGCTAAAAACGCGGCGACCTCGGCGAGCGCGCCGGCCGCGACCATCGCATCGAAGCGCCGCGCGATCGTCTCGCGCAGCCGACTTCGCTCCGGCGCAAGGATGATCTTCACGCATTTGCCACTGTCGAGCAGCCCCTCGCCCTCTCCCGCCTGCAAGGATGACAGCGGCGTTCCGGCTGCCTCGCCCACCTCCAGCGCCCTGACGATCCGTTGTCCGTCCGCCGGCTTTATGCGGGCTGCGGCGACGCGGTCCCGCTCCGACAAAAGCCGATGCAGCGCTGGCGCACCCTCTTCCGCCAGCCGCCGCCGCCATGTCTCGCGAAGCTCTGGCGCGACCTCTGGCATGGCATCCAGAAACCCTAGCAAAGCCTTGAAATAAAGCCCCGTTCCGCCGCAAAAAATGGGAATCCGTCCGGACGCGCGGATATCCGCGAGAACGGCTGCCGCCTGGCGTGTATACGTTCCAGCCGAGTAGGTTTCATGGGGGGGCACATGGCCGTAAAGGCGATGCGGAACCCGCTCGAGCTCGGCCGAAGTCGGCCGCGCCGTCAGGATTTCGAGCCCCGCATAGACCTGCATCGAATCGGCATTGACGATGACCCCGTCATGTCGCTCGGCGAGTTCGAGCGCCAGGCGCGACTTGCCGCTGGCGGTCGGCCCAGCTATCAGGATCGCCTGTTTTTCTGCCATCTCGGATCGCCATATCATGTTCGTCGCAACGCTCATCGCCGCACCGACCGGGGCCGGCCTGCCGGCTCGCGCCCTTGTCGACATCGCACGTGAGCTCGGTGTTCGACCTGAGACAGCCGACTGGCTCGACCCCGATTTCGCAGCCGATCTCGCCTTCGAGGCCGCTCCCTCACCTGAGCAGCGGCGCACCGTCGCCGAAATTGCCGCCGCCGGCCGCTTCGACTGCGTCGTGCAGCAGCGCGCGGAGCGGCGCAAGGACATTTTGATCGCCGACATGGATTCGACGATGATCGGCGAGGAATGCATCGACGAACTCGCCGCCGAGGTCGGAATCAAGGACCGCGTTGCCGCAATCACTGCCCGGGCGATGAACGGCGAGATCGAATTCGAACCCGCCCTCAGGGAGCGCGTTGCCCTGCTTGCCGGCTTGCCGGAGGCGGTCGTGGCCAAGGTGATTTCCGAGCGCATCACGCTCGCGCCGGGCGGCGCCTCGCTGGTCGCGACCATGCGGGCCAATGGCGCCTATACAGCCCTGGTTTCCGGCGGTTTCACGGTATTCACCGGTCCAATCGCCGCGCGCCTCGGCTTTCATGAAAACCGCGCCAACCGCCTGTGCGCCGAGGCGGGGCAACTCACCGGCCACGTCGAAGAGCCCATTCTTGGAGCCCTCGCGAAGGTGACGGCGCTGGAAGCGATCGCCGCAGAACGCGGTGTCGGGGCAGAGCAGGCGATCGCGGTAGGCGACGGGGCCAACGACCTCGGGATGATCAAGCGCGCCGGCACAGGCATCGCGCTCCACGCCAAGCCGGCAGTCGCCGCGCAAGCGCCCCACCGCATCGACCACGGCGACCTGACGTCGCTGCTGTTCGTTCAGGGCTACAGGCGGGACAAGTTCCAGCAATAGATCCCGGCACCGCCTCAGTCGATCGGCACCACGACGAAGCGCAAATCGCCATTGGCCGAGGCCAGGAGCAGCAGCGCGTTCTTGCGACCGTCCTCTTTCAGCTTGGCGATCTTGCTCGCGACCTCCTTGGCGCTGGACACCTCTTCCTGGGCGACTTCGCGTATCGTCACGCCGGCTTCGATGCCCTTTTCGGCGGCTCCTGAATTCGGCTTGACCGCGGTGATCACCACGCCTTTGGCGTCCTCGGCCAGGCTATATTGCTCGCGCAGCGGGCCATCCAGATCGGTGAGCGTCATGCCAAGGATTTCGACGCTCCCCATCTTGGAATTCTTGTCGCCGCTTGGTTTCGTCGAACTCCCCGTCGATTCCCCGGCCTTTTCCATCAGCTTTTCGCCGTCCTCCAGCCGGCCGAGGGTGACCTCGACCGCCATCGACTCGGCGGGATCGGCGGCGGCAGCCTTGCGCAGGATCTCGACCGGAACCGTCTGGCCGACGGGCGTCTCGGCGACGATGCGCGGCAGATCGCGGGACGTATCGATTTCGCGCCCGTCGAAGCTGACGATGACGTCGCCGACCTTCAACACACCGTTGTCGGAAGGGCCGCCGGGAACGATGCCCATCACCACCGCGCCCCTGGCTTTGCCGATGCCCAACCCCTTGGCGATGTCGTCGGTGACCGCCTGCAGCCGAATGCCGAGCCAGCCGCGCCGGGTCTCGCCGAACTCGCGCAGCTGGTCGATGACATTGACTGCGAGCTTCGACGGAATCGAGAAGCCGATGCCGATCGAGCCGCCGGTCGGCGAGATGATGGCGGTGTTGATGCCGACGACATTGCCGTGCATGTCGAACAGTGGGCCGCCGGAGTTGCCGCGATTGATGGCCGCGTCCGTCTGAATGAAATTGTCGTAAGGACCCGCGTTGATATTGCGGCCGCGGGCCGAGACGATGCCGATCGAAACCGAACCGCCGAGGCCGAACGGATTACCGATCGCCATCACCCAGTCGCCGATCCGCAGACTTTCCGAATCGCCGAACTGGACGGCGGTGAGCGGCGTTTCCGACTCGACCTTCAACACCGCAAGGTCAGTCTTCGGATCGGTGCCGAGCAGCTCGGCTTCGAGCTGCGTGCCGTCGGGAAAATTCACGGTGATCTTGTCCGCGTCGGCGATGACATGATTGTTGGTGATGATGATGCCGCTCGAATCGACAACGAAGCCGGAACCGAGCGACTGCAGGCGCCGCTCGCCGGCCCCGTCTTCCTGCTTCAAGAGATCGTCGAAGAAGTCCTGCAGCGGCGAGCCCTCGGGCGCCTCCAGCTTCGGCACGCCCCGCCCGGGCATATCGACATTCTGCGACGTTGAGATGTTGACCACCGCGTCGAGCAGCTTTTCAGCCAGATCCGCGACCGATTCCGGTCCCTTAAAGGGCGACGAGCCCGGAGTCTGCGGCGGCGTCGCGACATCTGTCTTGGGCACGGCGCCGTCGACCACCGGGGGAACAGGAAGCCCCGGCACGACGGCGTCGGGTGCCGGCACCGGATCGACCGGCTGCGCCCGGGCCGCGATCGGGGCAAAAAACGACGTAGCCGCCAGAACGAATCCAGCCGTGGCGGCAATCGAAAAGCGGCGCAGGCGGATTGTCATCATATGTCCTTTCGCAGGCTCGACACGGCGCCTCAAGCGCCGCGCGGCCACCTCATAGACGTGACCTCAAAAGGCCACGGAATCAAGAAGTATACGGCAAGGTGAAGCGTTGGTGATGGAAGCCACCCTGCACCCGTCCCGGCGTCCTGCGGTTGAGCGTCGCAGCATGTTGCTCCCTCGCCCTATGAGATCCGGGTCAGACCGGCATCCGCATCCCTTGGCGCAAGACCGACAATCGCGAAGCGTTTCCAGGAGTCGGTCCACACTTGATCGACGCTCCACGCGCTAGCGGCGGCAACGGCGGCGAAGCCTTCCAGCGAATATTTGCGCGAACTTTCGCTGTGGATCGTTTCACCGGCGGAGAAATCGAAGCGATGGCCGTCGATCCTGACGGTCCGGTCGTCGAGGCTCTTCAGGTGCATCTCCACCGCCGAGGTCTCGTCGTTCCAGCGCGCCTCGTGGACGAAGCGATCGAGAGGAAAGTCGGCCTCCAGCTCCCGGTTGATCCGGGCAAGAAGATTGAGGTTGAACGCCGCGGTCACGCCGTCTCGGTCGTCATAGGCGGCAAGGAGAATGCCGAGATCCTTCTTCAAGTCTATGCCGACTACCGCCCGCCCGCCGGACCCAGCGTGACGGCGCATCCGCCGCAAAAACGCATCGGTGTCGGCGGCGTCGAGATTGCCGATCGTCGAGCCGGGGAAAAAGCCGCAGCGCAGCCCATCGCTCGGAACATCCGCCGGCAGATCGAAATCGATGGTGAAGTCGGCGATCACCGGCACCACCTCAAGAGCCGGAAAGCGGCTTTCGATGCGGCGCGCCGACTGGCTCAGGAAATCGCCGGAGATATCGATCGGCACGTAAAGCGCCGGCTCGCCAAGTGCCTCCAGCAGGATTTCGGTCTTGATACCGGCCCCGGCGCCATATTCGAGCAGCGTGACGTGGGAGCCGCAAAAGGCCGCGATCTCCTCCGCTTCCGAGCGTAATATCCCGGTCTCGGTGCGGGTCGGATAATATTCGTCGAGCCCGGTGATCTCCTCGAACAACTCCGAGCCGCGGTCGTCGTAGAGCCAGCGGCTGGGCAGCACCTTGCGCGGCTGCGACAGCCCCGCGATCACGTCGGCGCGGAACGCTTCCCGCTGCCGATCGACCAACTCGGCCTGATCGAGCATCTCAGACGTCCTCCGCCAGCCGCAGACCGGAAAACTGCCAGCGGGCGTCTGGCGGGAAGAAATTCCGGTAAGTCGAGCGGATATGACTGGCCGGCGTCACGCAGGAACCGCCGCGCAAGACGAACTGGCCGCACATGAACTTGCCATTGTATTCGCCCACCGCGCCTTCGGCCGGCTTGAAACGCGGATACGGGGTGAACGGGCTGCGCGTCCATTCCCAAACGTCGCCGAACATCTGACGGAGCCCCTCCCCGGCCGCAGCGGCCGGCTTCGGCCGCAAGCGACCGGAATCGGCGAAGTTGCCTCCAGCTTCACGTCGCTCGCCGCGTGCTCCCACTCCGTTTCGCTGGGCAGGCGCCGCCCGGCCCACGTCGCGAAGGCGTCGGCCTCGAAATAGCTGACATGGGTGACCGGCGCCGATCGGTCGACCGGCTGCGCGCCGCGCAGCGTCATCGTCCAATACTCACCATCCCGCTCGTTCCAGTAGAGCGGCATCGACCATTTTTGCGCCAGGATCGTCGCCCACCCGGCCGAAAGCCACAACAGCGGATCGCGGTAGCCGCCATCGGCGATGAACTCCATCCACTCGCCGTTGGTAACCAGCCGGTCGGCCAGCCGGAAGGGCTCGATCAGCGCGCGGTGCCGCAGCCCCTCGCAGTCGAAGGCAAAGCCGTCCCCGTCATGGCCAATCTCGACGATGCCGCCCTCGTAGCTACGATAGCGCGCCGGGTCGGGCTCGCCGTTTCCAACGCCGAGCGGCTCCGGATCCTTGTAGGCGGGCCGCATCGGGTTTTGCGCGAACAGGTGCAGGATATCGGTCAGGAGCAGTTCCTGATGCTGCTGTTCGTGATGGCAGCCGAGTTCCACCAGTTCGGCCACTGCCGACGACGGGCTGGCATTCAACAAAGCCACGACGGCATCATCGACATGGTCGCGATAGGCGAACACCGCATCCAGCGACGGCCGCGTGATCATGCCGCGCATCGGACGAGGATGCCGCTCGCCGATCGTCTCGTAATAGGAGTTGAAGAGGAAATTGAAGCTTTCGTCGAACACCCGGTAGCCCGGAACGTTCGGCGCGAGCACCATGGTCTCGAAGAACCAGGTCGTATGCGCGAGATGCCATTTGGCGGGACTTGCGTCCGGCATCGATTGCACGGTCGCGTCGGCATCCGACAGAGGCGCGCCGAGACCGCGGCTCGCCTCTCTGACGGCACCATAAAGCTTCAGCGTCTGTGACGAGTCGGCCGAGCGGCTGGGGGAAGTAGCGACCATGACAACGGGTCCTTGTTCCAAGACTTCGCTTCAGCGAGCCATCCGGACATCGAGGCTCGCTGCGATCAGCCCCTGCAGCCCGCAGAAGCACGAAGGGCATGACGTAGCCCACGCAAAGCATCCTGCAAGGCGATCACGATCATTCTATCGGTCGGCGACCCACGATGCCTTTCGTCTCAGGCCGGATTTTAAGGTGATCGCTTCAGGGAGGACCAGACGCGTCGCAACATTGTGATGCGCGGCTGACAGGTCGACGCGTCTCGCGGGGCCGGCATCGCGCCTTCGGACCTGCAACGGAAGCGACACAGCGGCTGTCCAGAGCGCCGAATCGCCGGACGACCGACCGACGGGACATCAGATCCGGAAAATGCGACTTCTTCAATTTATCGAGAGGATTATCGCCGCATTCGCCGAAACGACCGCGCGCGTAAAAAGCCACAGGGTCAGGCGCAAGCCACCGTCAGTGGCGCACGAGCCAGACCAGACCGACACCGAGGATCATTGCGACGAGCCCACCGGCCCGCATCGAGGCATCCGGCATCGCCTCGGCCATCCGGCCGATCCGCCGGATCGTGTCGGGAGACATGCAATAGACGACGCCCTCGATCACCAGAAGGAGACCGAGGGCGGCAACGAAATCCGTCACTGGGTGGCGGCAGCCGGTTGATCGGCCTCAGCCGCCGCGCCCTGTTCGGCGGTGGGCGCCGCGTCTGACGCGGGCGCCAGTTCAGGGGCGGCCGCAGCCGCCTCGCCGCTCGTCGCCGAGTCCGTCGACGAAGGTGCGGCCGCTTCGGGCTGCGCCGGCGCTTCGGCGGATGGTTGTGCGCCCAGGAGATTGGCACCGGACGCACCGATTCCCTCATCAGAGCCGCCATCGGCCCTGAAATAGCGGAAGAATTCGGAGTCCGGCGACAACACCAAGGTCGTTCCGGAATTCGTCATCGCTTCCCGGTAAGCCTGCATCGACCGGTAGAAGTCGAAGAACTCCGGGTTCCGGCCGTAGGCTTCCGCGAAGATGCGGCTGCGCTCCGCTTCACCCTCACCCTGCAGGATCTCGGCGTCGCGCTGCGCCGAGGCGACCGTTTCGACGACCTCGCGATCGGCGGCGGCACGAATTCGGCGGGCGGCAACCTGGCCACGCGCCCTGAGGCGTTCCGCCTCGGCGAGGCGCTCAGCCTTCATGCGCTCGTAGGTCTGTTGCGAGACCTCCTGCGTCAGATCGGTGCGGCGAATCCGCACGTCGGTCAGCTCGAGGCCGAGCGAGGTGGCGTCCGGCCGAAGCTGGTCGCGCACCTGGCGCATCATGTCGGCGCGCTCCTCGGACAAGGCGGCCTCGAAGCCGCGCAGGCCGTAGACCCGACGCAGTGCCGCGTCGAGGCGGGTGCGCAGACGCTGTTCGGCCTGCTCGACCGATCCCGAGACCGTCAGCGCGAACCGAGCCGCGTCCGAGATATGGTAGACGAGAAACGCGTCGACCTCATAGAACTTGCCGCCGGACACCTGAACCCGGATGTTGTCGAGGTCGAAGCGCAACAACCGGTCGGGGAGCTTCCTGACATTGTCGGCACCAGCGAAGGAGAAGGGCAGCTTGAAGTTCAATCCCGGCGCGTCGACAACGCGCTGAATTTGGCCAAAGCGCAGAACGACGGCCTGCTCCTTCTCGTTGACGATAAAGATCGAGTTCCACAGGAGAAGCAGAACGACGGCAGCCGCGATGGCAATCGCGTAAAAGCGGTTGTTCATCAGTTCGCTCCCTGCGGTGCCGGTGCCGCCGTATCGCCGGAGTTCGCACTATTATCCGATCGGCTCGGACGCTGCAGTTCGTTCAGCGGCAGATAGGGCACGACCCCTTGGGTCCCGCCGGCGCCTTTCTCGACGATCACCTTGTTGGAATCGCGCAAGACCCCTTCCATGGTTTCGAGGAACAGACGCTTGCGCGTCACGGCCGGAGCCGCTTCGAATTCCTTCAGGATTGACGAAAAGCGCTGCGCCTCACCTTCGGATTCCTGGACGACTCGGTTCTTGTAACCGGCCGCATCCTCGCGGACCTGCGCCGCCTCACCGCGGGCCTGGCCGACCTTGTTGTTTCTGTAGCGATTGCCTTCCTCGACGAACCGGTCCTCGTCCTGTTCGGCGCGCTGCACCTCGTCGAACGCGTCCGCGACCTGGCTCGGCGGTGCGGCGTCCTCGATCGAAATCCCGTTTATCCGAAGACCGGCACCATATTCGTTCATGGTATCCTGGGTGATCTGACGCACCTCCTCGGCGATCCCGGCGCGATCGTCACGGAACACGTCCTGAACCGGGCGACGCCCGACCACTTCGCGCATGGCGCTTTCCGAAACCTGCTGCAGCATGGCAACCGGATCCTGAACGTCGAAGAGATAATTGGCCGGATTGTCGACCTGATAGAGAACCGCGAACTGCACATCCACGATGTTCTGATCACCCGACAGCATCAGACCGGAGTTCTCTCCACGCTGGCCGCTGCCAAGCGTCATCTGACTCTCGACGACCGGCACCGTATCCACCGTCTCGAGCGGCCACAGCATGAAATGCAGTCCGGGCTGCGACAATTCCTGCTTAGGCTTGCCGAACAACATCTCGACGCCGACCTCGTCCGGCTGGACGGTGTAGACGGACTTGAAGAGCCACAGCACCAACAGGCCGGCAAAGATGAGAATTCCCCATGCCGCGAAGCCCGGCACGCCGGAACTCCCGCTACCGCCGCCGCCGCCGGGTATCGCCCGCCGCAGCCGGTCTTGGCCACGCCGCAGGATGTCCTCCAGATCGGGAGACCCCCCAGCGCCGCCGGTTGGCCGTGGGCCTTGCGGGCGTTGGCCCCAAGGACCTCCATTGCCGCCATTGCCGCCGCCTTTCCAGCCGCCGCCGTCGCCGGTCTGATTGCTCCAGGGCATCGATATCCTTCCAGTTCCGAGAAATCCGTGGCCGTCGCCTGCGACGATCCAAGCGTCAATCTGTTAGTGTCCTTATAGGAACTGCCAAATCCGCTTTCAACGCAAGCGCAACCGTTTCACCTCCCTAGGCGTCATGATGGTGAACGGCAACCGCGGATCGGCGCACATTTCGGAAACGACGAACGCTCCCGACTCGACCTCAGCTCCGGCGCCGCTCGTAGATGAGGAAGCGGCTGTCGGCGCTGTCGTTCTCGGAGCGCGGACAGGTTTCTTCGTGAAATTTGTGCCAGACGGCGGGGTCGATCGCGGGAAATATCGCATCCCCCTCCACCACGGCGTCGATTTCCGTGACCATGAGCCGATCGGTTCGGTCGAAAAGCAGGCGATAGATTTCGGCGCCACCGACGATCGCGACCTCGTCTGCCCCGCGCCTTTGGGCACATTCGAAGGCAAGGTCGAGCGCCGTCTCCGGCGAGTGTGCCAGCAGCGCCCCTTCGTAAGGCAGGTCGGCCGAACGGGTCAGCACGATGGTGTCGCGTCCGTCGAGCACCCGACCGATCGCGTCCAGCGTCTTGCGTCCCATGATCATCGGCTTGCCCATGGTCAGACGACGGTAGCGCTTGAGATCGCTCGGCATGCGCCACGGCATCGCGCCGTCCTTGCCGATGACGCCGTTGCGGGCCATCGCGACGATGGCGACGAGTTCGGGTCGGCGCATCAGACGGCCACCTTTGCCTTGATGTGTCCGTCGGCCTCGTAGCCTTCGAGGCCCATATGCGCGATGCGGAAGGCGAACAGGTCGGTGATCTCGGGATCGAGCCACAGCGTCGGCAGTGAACCGGGCTTGCGGGTCAGTTGCAGCCGCGCCTGCTCGAAATGATTGGCATACAGATGCGCGTCACCCAAAGTGTGCACGAAGTCACCTGGCTGGAGGCCGGTCGCTTGGGCGACCATCGCGGTCAACAGTGCATAGGAGGCGATGTTGAACGGCACCCCGAGGAAGATATCGGCCGAACGTTGGTAGAGCTGGCACGACAGCCGCCCGTCGGCGACGTAGAACTGGAACAGGCAATGGCAGGGCGGCAGCGCCATCTCGTCGACCAGCGCCGGGTTCCAGGCCGTGACGATCAGTCGGCGCGAATGCGGATTGCGCCGGATCTCGTCGACGACCTTGGCGATCTGATCGATGTGGCCACCGTTATAATCGGGCCAGGAGCGCCATTGCGCCCCGTAGACCGGGCCGAGGTCGCCGTTCTCGTCCGCCCACTCGTCCCATATGCGGACCCCGTTCTCCCTGAGATAGGCGATGTTGGTGTCGCCCTGCAGAAACCACAGCAGTTCGTGGGCGATCGACTTCCAGTGCAGCCGCTTCGTCGTCAGCATGGGAAAGCCGGCGGACAGATCGAAGCGCATCTGATGACCGAAGACCGAGCGGGTTCCCGTGCCGGTCCGGTCGGAGCGGTCGGTCCCGTGGTCTAGGACATGGGCGAGAAGATCCAGATACTGGCGCATGGCGACATTCCCTCCGGTTCAGGCAAGACCGGCTCTCGGCAGATTACTGCGGCGACGTCCTCGATCGGGAGCGCGTGTTATCAGAGTTTGATCGGCGAAACGATCGATGAAGACGGTAACCGGAGAAGCCGGCCGACAGGGGCCTTGCGACCCGAAATCCTCCCAGCCGGCCGTCCCCGGCTGTTCAGTTGATCGACTTTGACCGATTCCCTCAAGTTTCGGAAGCGTCTAGCCCTTTTCATGCCGTGACGATCCCCTTATATTGCGCGTGCCGGCTTTCGGGTCGGCTATGGCGATAAACGGCCGATGTAATAAACCTATCGGACCCGGGGGCGGTACCCGGCGCCTCCACCTGGACCCACGTTTCGCTTCGCATGAGCGGTGGGTCCAGGCGGGGGCGAAATAGGATCGACGAGGGCGTAAAGATCGGACTTTTGCTCGGCATGGTACCACCGTTATCGGGCTGTTTTATAGTTGCAAACGACAACTATGCGGAAGCACGTCTCGCTGCGTAAGCAGTGTGATCGCTTCAATTCAAGTCCTGGGGGTTCGCACTTCTAGGCGGGGTTCGGAGGCACCTGGCAACAGAAGCCTCCACTTTTTTATGGGGTGCGTTTGAACCGCCCGCCCCCTCCGCAGCTACGAGAATTCAGGACACCGCAATGGGCCAGGACCTTATCCGTTACGATGTTCTCGCGCAGGAGGCGCTGCGCGGCGTGATCCGAAAGGTGATCGGCGAGGTCGTCAAGACCGGCCTTCCGGGCGAGCATCATTTCTTCATCACCTTCCTGACCTCCGCGCCGGGTGTGCGCATTTCCTCGCGGTTGCGCGAAAAATATCCCGAGCTGATGACCATCGTCATCCAGCATCAATATTGGGACTTGCAGGTCACCGACACGACCTTCGAAGTCGGCCTATCCTTTTCCGACATTCCCGAACGTCTGCTGATTCCCTTTGCCGCGATCCGGGGCTTCTATGACCCGGCGGTGAACTTCGAACTCGAATTCGACGTCAGGGGGATCGACGCCGCCAACGAGCAGTTGGATGCCTCCGAGGAAGGCGAATCGCACGGCCCGGTTCTGGTTGGCTCGCCGACCCAGATTGCTCCGGCCAAGGCCGCGACGAAGCCGAAGAGCAAGAAGTCGCCCAAGGATAAGCCGAAGACCACGACCGAGAGCGAAGAGGCCGGGGACGAAGCGCCGGAAAAGAAAGATGCCGACGTCGTCTCCCTCGACGCGTTCCGCAAGAAGACCTGAGCCCGGCGATGTCCGCCGACATCGTCAATCTCCGGCTCGCCCGCAAACGGCAGCGGCGTGGCGCGGCGGAGCTTGAAGCCGACGCCAATCGAATCCGGCATGGAACGCCGAAAGCGCTGCGGGACGAAGCCCGTGTCGAGCGGGAGCGTGCGAGCCGTCTGTTGAACGGTGTGAAGCGCGACCGTGCGGCGCCGGTGGAAGCCGAACCGTCCGCACCTGCCCTTAAGAGCCCGGACGAGACCGGCAAGCCGTCGTGATCGTCAAGCGCTCGCTGGCGATCCGTGGCCATGCGACATCGATCAGCATCGAGGACAAATTCTGGAACCGCCTGCGCGCGATCGCAGCGGCACGCGGTCTGGCGCTCGCCGCGCTGGTGGCGGAGATCGATGCGGCCCGCGCGCCGAACACGAACCTTTCCTCCGCCATCCGGCTGTTCGTTCTGGACGAGGCGCTGGCGCGCGCCGATCCTCCATCCGGGGGACACGGCTGACTCCATCGGGCGTCATGCCGATTTGCGCCGCATGAACCCGCGCGTTGCATTCGGCCGGAGAGACCCTTTCAGCGTAGGCGGATGAGCTCCTGTCACCGCGAGTTGGTATCAAAACTCCAGCGGATTCTCGACGCCCGGCAATGAGGGAAAGCGGGTTTTCCCACCCGACGGCGCGCTGGGAAGCGGCCTGTCGAAGTCCAGCCTCGGCGCCGCGCTGGCGCTCGGTGCCGGCGGCGGCTGGCTTTGCTGCTGGCGTCGGCGTTCCGCGGCTTGGCGTTGGCGTTGAGCTTCCGCTTCGGCTTCGCGGCGGCGCGCTTCCTCCGCCTCTTTGCGACGCGCTTCTTCGTTCTGCCGCGCCTCTTCTTCCTCCGCGCGACGCGCTGCCGCCTGTTCTTCCCGCAGTCGCGCCGCTTCGGCCGCCGCCTGCTCCGCCCTGAGCCTCTCGGCCTCCTCGGCGGCACGCTGCTCTTCCGCGATCCGCATCGCCTCCGCCGCCCGCCAGCGGTAGAATCGCGCTTCACGCCGCAGCCGCAGGGTCTCCTGAAGGCTCTCCTGCATCGCCTCCACCCGCGCCTGTTCACGCTCCAGCGCGCGCACCGCGAGGTAGTTGGCGAGCGCCGTCGCATCGACCAAAAGCGCCGGCTCGGCAAGCGGGCCGGTCAGGGAATAGAACACCGTCGGCTCAGCCCCTTCCACGCGGTCGTCACCGGGTTCGATGGCCAGTGTGAGATCGGCGGCGACCGTCAGATCGGTCAGGTCCACGGTCCCGTCCAGGGTCAGTTTCTCATCGCCGTCCTTTATGCTGACCGGCGCAAAGCGGGCGCGCCCCGCCGTCACGGAGAAGGCGCTCGTTGCGGCCGGAACGGCAAAGCTGGTTTCGGCCGACAGAGCCCGCAGCGTCGCGCCGGTATCAGTGTCGGGCTTGAAGCCCTCCTGATCAGCCGCCGCAAGCAGCGGCCGGAATACCCCCTGCGGCACGCCGGGCACGCGCGCATTGGCGATCGCGACCTGACCGGCGCCGGTTAGACCCGATACCAGCGCCCCATAGGACTGGCCGGTACTGTCGAGCCGGATATTGCCATCGAGACTCGCAGTCGCCCCATCGACTGCCAGATCAGGCCAGAATTTGGCGAGATCGAAGCCGCTGGCCTCGGCTTCGAGCGTCCATCCGCCAATGCCGTTGGCATTGCGCAGCATTAGCCGGCCGTCGAGACGTCCGCCCGCCGCGGCGACGCTCGCTTCGTCGAAGGTCAGATTGCCCGCGTCTGCCGACATCCGGGAGGCAAAATCCGTCATGACCGGACCACCAAGGTCGAGCTGCGCGGCGGTAAGCGCCACCGAAAAATCGAGACCGGCAAGAGAACTCGGCCGGAACGCCTCGCTTGGCCAAAGTCGCTTTGGGTCGCCGTCGTCGAGCGCGCGCCCATAGACCAGGCTCGCAAGCCACGGCATCGACAATTTGTCGAGGCGCACCGTCCCCTCGAAAGGTTGCCCGCGTTGTTTTCGCAAGGCGGCGTCGATCGTCGAACCGGCGATCTGGCCGCCCAGGTCGCGGATGGTCCAGTCACCTCGCTCATAGACGACCGTCCCGGTCAGATC
The DNA here is from genome assembly GCF_036016755.1 of Aurantimonas sp. A3-2-R12. Taxonomy (NCBI): domain Bacteria; kingdom Pseudomonadati; phylum Pseudomonadota; class Alphaproteobacteria; order Hyphomicrobiales; family Aurantimonadaceae; genus Aurantimonas; species Aurantimonas sp. A3-2-R12. The sequence continues at coordinate 27,229 of NZ_JAYXIH010000017.1, forward strand.
GAGCGGGGCGGCGTCGAGCGACGCGCCAAGTTCGACGCCGCTCGTGCGCAGCCATGGCAGCGCGTCGCCGCTCTTGACATAAAGCGAGACGTCACCGCCGGAAATTCCCTCGGGCGTCATATCGAGGGTACCATCCAAACTGATTTCACTTCCCGGCGCGCGCAATGTCGCCGAGGTGACGATGGGCCCGGTCGCCGAGGCCGACAAAGACAGCTCCGCTTCCAGCGGCGCCGGCGCGCCGGCTTCCATGGCTGTCAGCCCGAGCTGGCCGAGCAAAACTGTCGGCCGATCGTTCTCCAGACGCAGATCGAGACCGAACCGACCACTCTCCGCACGCGCGTTGAGGCCGTTCTCAATCGAGGCCGACAGATCGATCTTGCTGCCATTGGCGGTCCCGTCGAGACGCACCAGCAGGCTCGGCGGTTGTCCCGCCTCGCCTCCGATCGTCTCCACCGCACCAGCGAGGGCCAGCGGCGCCAGACGCGCCGCCTGCCCGTCGATCGCTTCAAGCAGGGGTACTCCCGGAAACCGCGAACGAAGGAATTCGAAGAACTGCTCCGGCTTCCCGGAATCGAGCGCCACGGCGAGCCGCCCGCGGGTATCGCCGCTGAGTTGCGACAGCTCCCCCCGGGCCGACAGGCTGGCGCCGGCGAGACCGTCGACGTCGAGCTTGCCGATCGCCAGCGTGTCGCCGTCGTAACGGATATCGCCGTCGATGCGCTCGGCAGAGGCATTGCGGAACGTCACCGGGCCGGCGGTCAAGGCGACATCGAACTGGTCGGCGTTCGCCAGCGCGTCGGACGGGCCGGTAAACAGTCGCGTCAGGGCAAGTAGCGCGTCGAGATCGACCTTCCCCCCCTCCATATCCGCCGCGATCGTCGTCCGCTCGCCTACCCTGGAGCGCTCCAGCCGGCCGGTAAGTTGGTCGCCACCGATGTCGAGTTCCAGGTCGGTGAAGACCTGTTTTTCGGCGGTCAGCACCGTCTTCGCCGCCAACCCGGCGCCGGCCAGGGCGCGCACCGACGGGTCGACATCGCCGGTCAGCCAGTCGGAAAAGCCGGATGGCTGGCGGGAGACCACAAGCAGGTCGCCGCGAAAGCCGAAGCTCTCGTCGAGATCGACGACACCGCTCGCTTCCAGCCGGGTCCGGCCCGGCAGTTCCGCCGCGAAGCGGGCCAGCGTCCAGCCGGATTCGGTCGGGCTTGCCGAAAACGCGACATCGCGAATCGTCGTGTCGCCGGCGACGACCACCGGCAGCGAGATGGCCACGGTACCAGGGATCGTCGGCCGGGGAATGTCGGCGAGGACGGCGCGCACCGCCTCCAGCCGCTCCGCAAATCCGATCGCGGCGGCTTCCGGGCTCGCCTCGCCTGTCTCCGCGCCGCCGGATGCGATCGTGTCGACATCGACCTGCTCACCTTCGAGATCCAGCGCGAAATGCGGCACCGCCTTGAAATCGAGGCGGCCTTGGCCGGTCAGGAGATAGGGCTGCTTGCTGCCGCCCGCCTGGACCCTGAGGTCGAGGACTTCTGCGGCGGTGGGTGTCAGGGTCACCGCTCCGACCGCCCTGACCGGCAAGACATCCGGCTTCAACGACGTATCGGCCGCAGTGTCGGATGATGCCGCGTCAGCCGCCGCGAAGGGGTTGCCGTCGACCACCGCGGCGCCGCCCGTCGCCGCCTCCGGCAATGGCCGCCTGATGACGGCGGTGCCGGCGAATTGCGGCCGCCCGTCCTCGAACCGCGCGGCGCCGTCGAGCGCAATCTGGGTGGCGAGCGTCTCGTTGGCGGTGACGAGGCGAACCGGTACCGATCCATCCGCCTGCCGCGTTCCGGCCGCCAGCGTAAAGGCGACTGCCTCGCCGCCCAGCTTGAAGCGACCGCTTCCGTCGAGCGGTCCGGCCAGTGAGCCGGCCGACAATACCGCCTCGACGCCGGACAACTCGTGGCTGCGTCCGGTCAGGCCGTTCTCGATACGGACCGTGCCGTTGGTGATCGCGACATTGTCTAGCACCACCGTCGCGCCGGTTGGAATCTTCGACTTCTCCACCACCCAGTCGATCGAACCGTCCGGCCGAATCGGAATCCGGATGGAGGGCCGATCCAGCGACATCGAGTAGATGAAAATCTCGCCGGAGAGATAGGGCGCCAGTTCCGCGTCCATCCGAAACCGGCCGATCGTCGCCAGCGCCGCACCCGATTCGTCCAGCACCTCGACATCCCCGAAGATGACCGACGGAAACGGCAGCAGCCGCGCCGAGGCTTCACCCCTGACGACCACGTCGCGGCCGAGAATCGTCGAGGCCTCGCGCTGGAAATCGTCGCGATAGGCGGTCCAGTCGATGAAATACGGCGCCACCAGCGCCCCGATGAGCGCCAGCACCAAGAGGCCGCCGAAAAGAACGAAGGCTCTGACCAGGATGGGGCTCCTCTTCTCGTGGTCGCAATTGCGGCGAGCCCGCGCCACATGATGCCAAGCGCCGCTTGTCTCGCGCTGACCGCCGCCAGCCGTTCGGCCGGGCCTTCAAAGGATAGGCCAGAACCGGGCCCCGATGTCGAGACCTGACCGCGTCCGGATCAGGGCAGGATTTTGCCGGGGTTGAGGATATTGTCCGGATCGAGCGTGGTCTTGATGGCGCGCATCACGTCGACGGCATCGCCCAGCTCCTTGCGCAGATAGCCGCGCTTGCCCTGTCCGATGCCATGCTCGCCGGTACAGGTGCCGTCCATCGCGACCGCCCGCTCGGCGAGCCGCGCCATGAAGGCTTCCGCTGCGGCGATCTCCTCGGCGCTGTCCATGTCGAGCAGCAGCGTCACGTGGAAATTGCCGTCGCCGACATGGCCGACGATCGGCGCGATCAGGCCGGCCGCATCGATGTCGCCTTGCGTTTCCGCGATGCATTCGGCGAGCCGCGACACCGGCACGCAGACGTCGGTCGCGATGCCCTTGGCGCCGGGGCGCAGCGCCAGCGCCGCCCAGTAGAACTGGTGCCGGGCCTTCCAGAGCTGCGCCCGCTCCTCGGTCCGCTTGGCGCTCTGGAACGGGCCGCCGCCGTGGTCCTCGGCGATCGCGGCGAACAACTCGGCCTGCTCGGCGACCGAATTCGCCGAGCCGTGGAACTCCAGAAACAGCGACGGCCGCGCCTCCAAATCGAGCTGCGAATGGACGATCGCCGCCTGCATCGACAACGTGTCCAGCAGCTCGATCCGGGCCACCGGAATTCCGGCCTGGATGGTCTGGATCACCGCGTCGCAGGCGCTTTTGACGTCCGGAAACGGGCAGACGCCGGCCAGAATCGATTCGGGAATGCCGTAGAGCTTCAGATTGAGCTTGGTGATGATGCCGAGCGTGCCCTCCGAGCCGACCAGAAGCCGGGTCAGGTCGTAGCCGGCTGAGGTCTTCTTGGCCCGCCGCGCGGTGCGGATGATCTTGCCGTCGGCCATCACCGCGGTCAGCCCGATGACGTTGTCGCGCATCGTGCCGTAGCGCACGGCGTTGGTGCCCGACGCGCGGGTGGCGGCCATGCCGCCGAGGCTGGCGTTGGCGCCCGGATCGATCGGGAAGAACAGCCCAGTGTCGCGCAAATGCGCGTTCAGCGCCTCGCGGGTGACGCCCGGCTCGACCGTGCAGTCGAGATCCTCGGCATTGACGGCGAGCACCTTGTCCATGCGCGACAGGTCGAGCGAAATGCCGCCCTCCGGCGCGTTGACATGGCCTTCCAGCGACGAGCCGGTGCCGAAGGCGACGATCGGCGTTCGATACTCGCCGCAGAGCTGAACGAGCGTCTGCACCTCGTCCTCGGTTTCGGCGAAGAACACCGCGTCCGGCATCTGGTTCGGCAGATAAGTGGTCGAATGGGCATGGGCGCGCCGCACGTCCTCGCCGGTGACCAGCCGCTCGCCGAATCGCTGCTTCAGCACCGAGACCGCGCTGGCGATGCCCTCGCGCTTGGCCGGCCGTTCCGCCAGGATGTCCGCTAACGCCATGATGCTCTTGCTCCCTTCCCGTCCGTCGCCTCGATGGATCGCCGGATTTGACTTCCCTACGCCTTGCGGCTTTCCCTTGCCGCAACGTCCACCCGCAAAGAAGAGCCCCGATGACGCCAGAGCCGCCGCAGCCGTTCCGTTCGCCCCTGATGGACCTCGAGCCCGGTTGGATCGACTATAACGGCCACCTCAATCTTGCCTATTATCACGTTCTGTTCGACCGGGGCATCGACGCCCTGTTCGACGCGATCGGGCTCGGCGAGCCATATCGCGCCACGCGCGGCTACACCACCTACTCCGCCGAGACCCATGTCTGCTATCTGCGCGAGGTGCCGCCGAAAGCGCGCGTCTATGCGACCGCGCAGATCGTCGGCCTCGACGCAAAGCGGCTGCACATTTTCCAGGAGCTGTTCCACGAGGACGGCTGGCGCACCGCGACGCTGGAAAGCCTCAGCCTGTCGATCGACCAGAACCACCCGTCGGGCGGCCCGAAGGTGGCCCCCTTCCCGGCCGACGTGTTCGCAAGGGTGGCGGACGTGGCGGCGGAGCACGCGAAGCTGCCGACCCCGGACCGGCTGGGGCGTGCGGTGCGGTTGGGGCGGGGGTGAGGGTGAGGGTGAGGGTGAGGGATATGGTTCTGCACTACGGCCTTGGCGATCCTCGCGGCTGATGACCCCGACAATGTCCTCGGACCATGGCAGGAATGGCCTGAAGGTGAGCGGGAACGGGCGCGCTGCCCCTCGTCGCAGAAGCGCCAACGACAGCTTTTTCCAACCGTCGATCGGTCTCTACCGTGGCGGCAAACCCATTTCCACGAGGCGGTCCAGCTGGACTGTGATCCCCGCTACCAGCGCGGGCCATTTCGGAAAGTAGAACGAGTACTTGATCACATTATGGGTCAATTCGGGCCGGATCGTCAGCGCCTTTGACAAAGCCCGGTCCGCCACCGGCTGATCGTCACGTTTGAGCGCGACTACGGCGACTGCGATATGGACGAAGGCTTCCGCGCCGGGAAGCCGGCTGGCGGCATCAAGATGCTCGCGGACATTTTCGCCCAATTCCATATCCCGCATCCAGAGGGCCATGACGACCATCCAATGGAAGGACCAGGCCAACCGGGTCCCTTGGGCTGAGGCGAATGGCCTCCAGCCCCGCTCGCAGCATCTCGTCCGTATCGGGCTCGGCCTGGAAGAGATTGACGAATGTCTGGGCGCTGTAGACGGCAGCATCATTGTCGTTCAATGCCACGGCCCGGGCGAGGGCGTCGCGGATGGTAAGGAGCCGAGCGAGGGCGACATAGCCGGTCTCGAGCCGATCGTCGAGCCGTATCGCCATGCGGGCATGGTAGATGCCCGTCAGCATTTCGGCCCCGGGATCACTGCTCCGCCCGGAATAGATTCTCATTGAATGCCACTGACCCAGCAGGGCGTGGGGGAGCGCGTAGGCGGAATCGGCCTTGGTGGCGGAATGGAAAAGATCGAAGGCCGTGTGGATTCCTTCGATTGTCCGGGCCTCCATTTCGGAAAGGCCACGCTGGCACATTTCCCAGGCCGATAGGTTTTCGGGCGGCTTACGACGGGAGACCTGGCGTTCGTGTGCGCCGATTTCGGGAGCAAGGCGGGTGACGACCCGTCGGGTGATGTCATCCTGAAAATCGAAGAGGGAGGCCCTGTTCCCATCATACCTGTCGGACCATATCTGTTCGACGGTATCTGCTTCGATCAATTGTACGGAGACTCGCAGGCGATCTCCCGCTCCACGGACAGCGCCCTGAACCACATATCGCACACGCATATCCTGTGCGATCTGGCGAATATCCTTCTCACCCCCCCCTGTAGGAAAAGCTCGATCCACGGGCGATGACGAACAATGAGCGGAAACGTGACAGTTCGTTGATGATCTCGTCGGCGATTCCCTCGGCCAGAAATGAGTTCTCTCCCGAAGCCGACGCATCGTCGAAGGGCAGCACGATCACGGACGGGCGGTCGGCGCTTCCCGGTTGCACTGCGGCGCCGGCATCTTCCACACCGGTTTCGACCTGCCAGACCTCGACCGGAAACGGGATGTTGCGCACGAACTGCTTGCCGCGCGGGCAGACGCTCAGCTCGGTGTCGGCGAAGAGCATGTCGCGAACCGATCGCGAAATACAGACGCCGTTGGGAGGGCACAAGGTCTCCAAACGCGCGGCGATGTTCACCACATCGCCCAATACGTCGTCTCCGTCGATCAAGACGCTCCCGTGGTTCACGCCGATGCGAAAGCGGATACGGTTGTCATCGCACCGGCCCGCTTCGTGGCGGTGAACTGCCCGCTGCACGACCTGTCCGGCGCGAACGGCCGCCATAGGATGGGGGAATTCGACCAGAAGGCCATCGCCCATCGTCTTGATGATCCGCCCTCCTCCGGCAACAACGGCGGGATCGATGATATCCAGACGCAATTCGCGCAGGCGGGTAAAAACCTCTTCCTCGGCTCTTGCGACAAGCCGCGAAAAACCCGCGACATCCGCGGCGACGATCGTCGTTACCTTGCGCTCCATCACCTGCACGCCTGCCTCTGCACCCCATAGGCGTGGTGCAGCTTCCCTTCTGTAGGTCCGACGACGCCCCGTCAGGTCACCCGATCGATCCTCTCGATCGTCGTATTCAGCGTGACGTTGAGAGGCACCTTCGTCCTCATTTCCTCCCACAGTGCGAGCCACCCCTTCGACAGGACCGTCACCATCGGCGTTGCGTCCTTGCACTTGTAGCTCTTCAGGATTGCCTTAGTCAGTGGCAGCGATATCCAGATCATACCATAATAGGCAGGTATGTGCTTCAGCGGGCCGTACCCCTGCACGGAGTAGGAATATTCCAGCAATCCGGTGAGGATCAGCAGATCGTTTCGCTCGAGAAAATCATAGAAGCTGGAATAGCGTTTATCGAGAAGTTTCTGCGGTGGATTGAAGGGCAAGGGCAGTTCACTGCCTAAATATTGATGTACCAAAACATCGTATTTACCTAGTGCCTCCCCGATTTTCCTCTCCGTTTCCTTGGCCCTTCGGGGATCTGGCTTCTCGCCATTTGCAACCTGCCCTTTCAAAATGACGTATTCATCGTAGGAAATTGTGGCTTCCGACAGGTGGATACCAGGCGTGAGGCCTTCGGCTACCATCCCACGAAAACTGCGGTTTTCAGGATCGGAGTGATCTTTCATTATGTAAAAGCCATGACGGCAATTGCCTTCCAGGAAGCGCCCCAGTGCCGTGACCATTTTGTCATAGGCGGGTGAAAGGTAGCAGGTCCCCAGTTCGCAGGCGGTGGCAGCGCCGCTGTCATGGGGTGACGGCTCGTGAAGTGTGACCGTATGGGTCTTGCCTCCGATACGATCACTGGGCTCGAGGATCTCCACGTTGCTGTGCCCCCGTTCCTTCAGGAGGTGGGCAAACAACAAGCCGCTCGGACCTGCTCCCAGAACGATGATCGAAGCCGAGAGGTCAGAAGGAAGCCGCCAACCGAGCTCCTGCTGTTTTTCCAGCAACATGCCGCCGTATTGCCAGCATTGCAGGACGGACTCAAAGCAGGTTGAGCCGTGAACGTAAATCGTATGGCCCGTTCCTTGTACACCCAGATAGTTCCACGGCATCTTCGCCGTGAGGCCATCATTGTTGAAATGATCGAAGTAGGGGGTCGTTAGACAGACCGGATCACCGCTATCATCGTGAACCACCTCGAACTCGGGGTAAGGCCACCACTCCAGTTGCGGAAGCGTGGCCTTCAGATTGTTCAGGAACTGCTCATTGGTCCAGGGCGTCCCTGCCGCGCCCTGAAGCTGGTAGACGGTCACCAGATTCTCGACCATGCCGTTCGCGGTTTCAAGCGAGAACTGCTTGGCGGTTTCGTTGCGGTAGCCGCTGACTGCCCCGCCCATCTCATCGATGGCATCCGGATTGAGGATGATCCCGAATTCCGGCTTTGAGCTGGGCACCTTCACTTTCACCAACGTGGTGTGAAAGGTGAAGTTCGTCAGCCGAGAGAAAACCGAAACCTCCTCGCCGGTGAAGCTACAGACCATCCTGAGATTGCGGGGATCGCATGCCACGACCAACAGATCGCAGTTTTTTTCGACTGCTGGCGCGCCGTCAATCGAAACTCTCAGGCTGACGGGCGAGGCGGAATTCGCTTTTGACAAGACATCCTCCCTGGCTTTGCAGACCAAGGCCAGCCCGCTGCTTACGTTACGATAGCATGAATGTTCCTCTAGGAGAGAATGGATGGCTAGGGCGTCCCTGCTCCAGGTCCCAGTGCGCATCGCGTGAGTTCCAACAAGCAGGAACGCTCGGCGTTCGCCGATCCTGAGATCGCATGCCATGCAGACACGTCAATTGCGCAGAGCCCGGTACGAAGGATCGCTCCAATATAGCTGCATCGCCAGACCGCGGCAGATCATCGCACGAAGAGGCAACGGCCTACGAACGAGCGTTTTTTGCGAATAACCCCCACCCCCTCACCCGTAATGGTTCTGCACCACCGCCTTGGCGATTTCCTCGCGGCTGATGATGCCGGCGATGTCTTCCGGCCGCGGCAGACCGCGCACGTCGTTGACGACGATCGCGTAGGAGCGGTTCCTGCGGTTCATGCGGGTGACGACGGTGTTGAGGTTGTTCTGCGTCGAGGCGATGATGAATTCGGTCGAGCCAATGTCGGCGAGCGTCTGGCTGGCAAAACGGTCGGCGCGATAGGGGATCGTGCCGAACCGCACGAAGCCGGTGATGCGGTTGCCGTCGGTCAGGATCACCCGTGTCGTCTCGACGTCGATGTGCTTGAGCGCGTCGCTCACCGTCATCGACCCCGGCAGCATCTCGAAGCTCGTTTCCATCACCTCGCTGACCGGCTGGACCAGGAACATGTTGGTGGTCCGGTCGGTCGGGATCGGCCGGCCCCGTCGTCTCAGCTTGATCGTGTAGATGTCGGACTGGATCAGCGCGCGGCGCACGCCGATGGCGATGGCGACGGCCAGCACCAGCGGCAGGATGATCTCGTAGTCGCGGGTCATCTCGAAGATCATGACGATCGCGGTCATCGCCGCGCTGGTGGCGCCGCCGACCATGGCGCCCATGCCGATGACCGCGAAGGTCTCGACGCTGAGGCCGGAGTCCGGCGCCACCATCATGCCGAGCGCGCCTACCGCTCCGCCGAGGGTCGCCCCCATGAACAGGCTCGGCGAGAAGATGCCGCCCGAGGCGCCCGAACCGAGGCTGAGGCACGTGGCGACGAGCTTGCCGGCGAACAGCAGGAGCAAGAGCAGCGCGCTGGTGTGGCCGCCGTCGATGATGTCCTGGATGGTGGCGTAGCCGACGCTGTAGATGTGGTATTGCCCGCTGCTCAGCAGGAACACGTAGCCCATCAGCCCGACGCTGGTCATGCCGATGATGTTCTGGATGTAGGGATTGAGGTTGGACTGCTCGAACAGATCCTCGGAGGCGGCCAGCAGCTTGACGAAGAGCCACGCCGCGACGCCCACCACCACGCCGAGTAGCGCCGCCAGAACCAGTTCGGCGCCGTTCACCGCCTCGGTCTGCCCGAAGGCGCCGAGCGGCAGCAGGAACGCCGATTCGATGCCCATGGCCAGACGGAAGACATAGGTCGAGGTCGCCGTCGCCACGACCACCGGCAGGAAGGTTCGGGCCGAGATCTCCGGCAGCAGCACCTCGGAGGCGAACAAGACGCCGCCGAGCGGCGTGTTGAAGGTCGCCGCGATGCCGGCGCCGGCGCCGGCCGACAACAGCGTGATCTTCTGATGCCGGACGAGTCCGAGCGCCCGGGCGAATGTCGAGCCGAAGGACGAGCCGATCTGGATGATCGGCCCCTCGCGACCGACCGAGGCACCCGTGCCGATCGAGATCGCCGAGGCCAGCGACTTCACCACGGCGACGACGCCGCGCACGTTGCCGCCATTGTGGTAGATCGCATACATCACCTCGGGCACGCCGTGCCCCTTGGCCTCGGGCGCGAAGCTGCGCACCAGCCAGACGACGATCAGCCCGCCGATCACCGGGACCAGGATGATCCCCGCGCCCCACGGGCTGGGAGCGCCATAGGCGTTGGGATCGAAATCGAGGCTGATTCGGCCGTAGAAGGCGAAATTGTAGATAAAGGCGATCAGATATTTGAAGACGATCGCACCGAGGCCGGCGACGATGCCGACGACCAGCGCCAACAGCAGCATGAGCGGCAGCGCGACCTCGCGCTCCGGCGGCGCCTCCGCCTCCGGTGCGATTGGCGCAACGGAAGGGACGGAGGGACTCTCGACGGACATGGGCTTCGACTGACGGTGACTGGGTTGGTAAGGCGGGCGGAACGTATCTACTCTATTTCATTCTCACCCCGCGATGGGAAGGGCAGCGGCGCGAGGAATGCCGGTCAATGCGAATGGACCGTTAAGTGTGGTCACACCCGGCTTTCCTTTCGGCGATCCCCGGTCGATAATGGCGCTCATATCGAACGTGAGAGCCGGCGAGGCGGTCGCCAGTGCGAGACGTTCCGGTTTGACGGGGCCCATGCAGCGAACCTATCCGAGCCTTCCCGCCCCATTCGTCGCCGGCACGGTGCTCAAGCGCGATATTTTCGGCGAGATCGCCTTCGGCCATCTGGAGGGCGCGCCCGACACGGCGGTCACGCGTCGCCGCGTCAGCCGTTCGGCGCGCTGGGCGCGGCCGCTCGCCTGGCATCTGGCCGGTCGTGAAATCCGGGCTCTGGAGGCCCTCGACACGGTGGCGGGGACGCCGAAACTGCTCGGCGTCGACGAGAGCGCACTCTACCGCTCGTGGATCGAGGGCACGCCTCTGCATGTCGCCAAGCCGGTCGGCAATGTTGCGTATTTCCGCGACGCCAAGCGACTTTTGCGGCAGGTCCACCGCGCCGGCATCACCCACAACGACCTCGCCAAGCCGCAGAACTGGCTGATCACCCCCGACGGCACGGCCGCGCTGATCGACATGCAGCTCGCCACCATCTTCGCCCGCCGCTCCAAGCTGTTCCGCCTCATGGCGCGCGAGGACATCCGCCATCTCCTCAAGCAGAAACGCAGCTTCTGCCCGCAAGCGCTGACCCCGGCGGAAAAAAAGCTGCTGGCGACCAAGAGTCTGCCGGCGAGGCTGTGGATGCAGACCTTCAAGCCGATCTACAACGCCATCACCCGCGGGCTGTTCAACTGGTCCGACGGCGAAGGCACCCATGACCGCATGGATACCGAGGGCAAGGCGATCGGCGCGCGGCTGGCGTCCGACCCGGCGATCCTCGCCCATGCCCTGTCGCCCTTTCCCTATCCCAAGCGCCAGGGGGTCGGCATTTACGCCTTTGTCGAGACCGCTCCCGGCAACGACGCGCCCGCACTGGAAAAGCGGCTGCTCGCCGCCGCCGCGCCGCGCCCGGATGTCGTCCAGGCGGTCGAGCACCTTCCTCGCGACGCGAGCGGGCGGGTGCGCGAGGACTTGCTGCGGCTGGTCGCCATCAACCAGGTCGACCGCATCGAGGCGCTGGCCGGCGACGCCGACGCCCTCGCCGCGACCCGCGCCATCGCCGCCAATCGCCGCAATTTCACCGACCGCCGCCTAAAGGGATAACGAGGACGATCGCGCCTGGGAACCGCGACGCCTTGCGACCGAGGCGTGTCCTCGGAGGTCCTATCCTCTCAGCTCCCCGCGCCACCATCGTAGTAGCGCCGATACCAGTCCACGAACGCTTGCACTCCTTCGCGCACCGGCGTCGCCGGCCGGTAGCCGACCGCCCGCTCCAGTTCGCTGACGTCGGCGAAAGTGTCGGGCACGTCGCCCGGCTGCAGCGGCAGCAGTTGGCGCTCCGCCTTGCGGCCGAGCGCCTCCTCCAGCGCCTCGACGTAATCGAGAAGTTTCACCGGCGCGTTGTTGCCGATGTTGAACAGGCGGAACGGCGCGTTGCTCGTCGCCGGATCGGGATGGTCGCTGTTCCAGTCTGGATTGGGCTGGGCGATGTCGTCGCTCGCCCGGACCACGCCTTCGGCGATATCGTCGACGAAGGTGAAGTCGCGGGTGTGGTTGCCGCCGTTGAACAGCTTGATCGGCTCGCCCTTAAGGATGTTCCGGGTAAACAGGAACAGCGCCATGTCCGGCCGGCCCCAGGGACCGTAGACCGTGAAAAACCGAAGTCCGGTCGTCGGCAGTCGAAACAGATGGCTGTAGGAATGCGCCATCAATTCGTTGGCGCGTTTGGTCGCGGCGTAGAATTGCAGGGGATGATCGACGCTCTGATGCTCGGAAAACGGCATTGCCGTATCGGCGCCGTAGACGCTGGAGGTGCTCGCATAGGTCAGATGCCGGACCTGATTGTACCGGCAAGCCTCAAGGATGTTGGTGAAGGCCACGACGTTGCTCTCGACATAGGCGAGCGGATTTTCCAGCGAATAGCGCACGCCGGCCTGCGCCGCGAGGTGGATCACCCGGTCCGGCCGGTGCTCCGCGAAGCACGCGTTCACCGCGTCGCGGTCGGCGAGATTGGCCCGCACGAAGACGTAGTCGCCGTTTGATTTGCCGGCCGCCTCCTTAAGAACACGCAGCCGCGCTTCCTTGAGCGCCGGATCGTAGTAGTCGTTGACGACATCGAACCCGACGACGCTGTCGCCGCGTTCCAGCAGACGTCGGACCACGTGAAAGCCGATGAACCCGGCGTTGCCGGTGACCAGGGTTTTCATCAAAGGCGCCCGTCCGTCTCGTGTTCCGCGAAGATGCCCTTGACGTCGTAAAGCACCGCGCCCTTCCTACCCAAGCGGCGAATGGCGGCCGCTCCCATCTCGGCGAACCGGCTGTGTCCGACGGCGAGTACGATCCCGTCATACACCGCCTCGACCGGCGCCGTCGTCAGACAGTCGAAGCCGAATTCTCGGCGGCAGTCCTCAGGCGAAACCCAAGGGTCCCAGACGTCGATCCGGGCGTTGCACTGTCGCAGATCGTCGACGATGTCGATCACTTTCGAATTGCGAAGGTCGGGACAATTCTCCTTGAAGGCGATGCCCATGACGAGGATCCGACTCCCCACGACCGGCAACCCGCGGCTCATCATCGATCGCGCGACCTGGTCCGCCACATAATGCCCCATCCGGTCGTTGATCCGGCGGCCGGCCAGGATGACCTCGGGGTGATAACCGACCTCCTGCGCCCGGTGTGTCAGATAATAGGGGTCGACGCCGATGCAGTGACCGCCGACAAGTCCCGGCTTGAACGGCAGGAAGTTCCATTTCGTCCGGGCGGCGGCCAGCACGTCCAGCGTGTCGATGCCGAGCCGGTCGAAGATGATCGACAACTCGTTCATCAGTGCGATGTTGAGATCGCGCTGGGTGTTCTCGATGATTTTGGCCGCCTCGGCGACCTCGATCGAACTCGCCTTGTACGTGCCGGCGGTGATGATCGAACCGTAAAGCCGGTCAACAGCCTCGGCTGCGTCCGGCGTCGAGCCGCTGGTCACCTTGGTGATCGTCGTCAGCCGATGCTGCTTGTCGCCCGGATTTGCCCGTTCGGGACTGTAGCCGAGGAAGAAGCCCTCGTTCAGCGTGAGACCTGACAATCGCTCCAGGATCGGCACGCAGACATCGCGGGTGCAACCCGGATAGACCGTCGATTCATAGATGACGACGGCTCCTTCCGAGATCGCCTTGCCCACCGTCTCGCTCGCCCGCACCAGCGGCCCCAGATCCGGCCGGTTGGCGCGATCGATGGGGGTTGGAACCGTCACGATGAAGACGCCGCAGGCTTTGAGCGCGTCCGGGTTCGTGGTGAAGGTCACCAACCCCGCCGCAGCCAGGCCAGCGGCATCGACTTCCAGCGTGGCATCCCGCCCGCCCTGAAGCTCCACGATCCGCTCGTGGCGAATGTCGAATCCGACGACCCGGCGCTTTCGGCCGAACTCCACCGCCAATGGCAGGCCGACATAGCCAAGCCCGATGACGGCGATCGTCTGGTCGTCCAGGTCAAGTTTGCGCACGTTACAACTCATTCCAGTGCTCACCGCCGACAGGGATCTGACGGGCAGGCGGATCATGAAGAACCGGGATGGTCTTCATAGACGGCTTCTTGCGGTCTCTGTCGAGCTGTGCGGCGATGCCCCCAGACAGCGTTATACCAACCTGCGGTCATAGGAACCCATTCGACCGGGACGATCGCCGATGCGTGGCGAGGAGCGGGACGACGGGCGATGCGGCGCATCGGGCGAGGCCCGCGACGAAGCCAGGCGCGGCGAGCGCCCGGCCATAGGTGGGCTGGACGGGCTCGCCGGACGGCGTCGCACCGCTTGCCCGATGCGCCGCATCGAACTGCGCGTCGCTCCTGGCCGGACAAGCCCGTTCAGCGCCATCGAATAGGTCCCTATCACCGCAGGTTGGTATTAGACGTTCCGCGGCTTTCCGCCAATTCCCCTGCCCCGAGGGCCGTGCCGCAGCATCCAGCGTGCCGCCACCTGTCATCAACGGCGAATTAAGAGAATCCGTGGAAAGGTGTCCATCCGGGGAGCCGAGGTCGACTGTGGACACGGCTCACACGGACGGTGATCGGCGAGAAGGAGCAGCCTTCCGTCTTGATCACTGGAGGGGAAGCATGTCGATGACGAAACATCTGGTGATCATGGCCGTCAGCCTCGCCGCTGCCCTCTCCAGCTGTCGGTCCTCCAATCTGGACGACGCCTTCGGCGCTTCGTCCTTTGGCTATGCCGCCGCCATTGAAGACATTCGTCTGCTGCCCGAGGCCAGAACGCAATTCAAGGCCCGCAATTACGGTAAGTCCTACGCGCTGTTCAAGAAATCGGCGGAAGTCTATCCGAACAACCCGGCTGCCTGGCTCGGCCTTGCCGCCTCGGCCGATCAGCTCGGCCAGTTCGACACCGCCGATACGGCCTATGGCGCGCTCGCCAAGCTCATTCCCGGTACGGTCGAGTACTACAACAACATCGGCTACTCCGCGCTGCTGCGCGGCGAATTGCGCTCCGCCGCCCAGCACTTTGCCAAGGCGCAGGCGCTCGCCCCCCGCAGCGTTACCGTCGCCAACAATTTGCGCCTTCTCCGCAACAGCGTCTCTCGAGCCAAAAGGAGCTGAGCGCCTGTGATGAAAGGTCGATCGGTGACTGCCATGCCCGCGTGGGTTCACACCGCCCAGGTTCATGAAAATCCGACCCCCGCCCCGGCTCCAGCTCCCGTCACGGACCGGCAGGAGACGCAAACGCCGCCCGAGACGAAACGCTCCTGGTCGGCGGTCCTGCTTGTTTTGAACGGCGCCTGTCTGTCCGCCACTGTGGCCGTCGCCGTGACGATGTTGCTCGCATGGCGCCCCATGCAGAACCTCGACACCCTGGACGACCGCATGGCCAGGCTTGACGGTATCGAACAACGCCTGAGCGGCCGCGTCGACAGCGCCGCCGATCGTGTCGATCGCGCGATCCAGGGTAGGATCGACCAGGTCGACGCCGGATTGGCCGGATTGGCGGATGGGCTGGGACAGCTCCGGGTTTCCGTCGGCCAAAGCGTGGACACACTCGATGACACCAGCGCGAGGCTCGACGAGACCTTTGCCGGCGCCCTTCTGGCGATAACCGAACTGACCGAAACGGCCAACTCGAGCCAAAACACGGAGCAACGAAGAGCCGTGAAATTCGCCGCGCAAGGTGGGCCCCCATTCGATGAGTCGTTGGGGCCCGCCTCGCCGGAATTCCAGCGACAAGAGCTTCCCGATGGATCCGTGGCCTACCGGCGGGTGGAAGCCCGCTAGACCAGGACTGCTTCGGAGAGCGCGGCGATTACCAGTATAGCAGTAGAGATCACATTTTTCGGAGAGGCTTGATCGCTCCTCAGACGAGCAAATCGGTGCGATCGCAGACCTTCTGGTTCCGCACTTTCCTCAAGTCGCTACCATCCGGCTTACTGCATCCCTTTCCAGCTTGGCGAGGACGGCCACGACGGCTGCCTGTCCGAGGAGGAAAGCCCATCCTAAAGCATTGGGAGAAATGAGCGTGAAGGGGAGGATGATACTCGCAGCGATCCACGCCAAATTGCCGAGGATAACAGTCCAGACGGCCGCTAGCTGGGGCTGGGGGAATGCGGCGGCTATCGCCATGAAAGCGGCGATTGGGAACAAAATGGCGCCCGCATAGAAAAGCAGCTCCGCCGGAATTCGCGTCAATGCTTGCAAGGGACGCGATGCTGTCATCAGCAATGTACCCGTTAGGCCACAAGCCGCAGCATCGAGCATGAGAAGGGACCGGATTGAAAGAGAAGTGATGGCGGTCATGTTTGGTTCTCCTGGTTCTTGAACGGACCATCCGCGAAGGTCCTCGATCCAGTTTCCCGACCGCCTGCGCCAAGTCGATTACGTCAAAGGTAATTGAAAGCCCTGCGCTTTCGGCTAACCTCGCTCAATGACCGGAACCATGATCGCAGTGGGCGACATCTTGCGCGATTGGCGTCAGCGTCGACGTTTGAGCCAGCTTGGTCTGGCTGTGGAAGCGGAGGTGTCTCAGCGCCATTTGAGCTTTGTCGAGTCGGGACGGGCGTCGCCCAGCCGGGATATGGTCCTCCGTCTCGCGGAAGGCCTCGCTATGCCGCTCCGCGAACGCAACGCGATCCTGATTTCCGCGGGCTTTGCCCCGCTCTACCGGGAGCGACCTCTCGACGACGATGCCATGGCAGTCGCTCGACAGGCGGTGGATCAAATTCTGAAAGGCCATGAGCCACACCCTGCCTTAGCGGTTGATCGTCACTGGAACATGCTCTCCGCCAATGGCGCGATCGCGCCGTTCCTGGAAGGAATAGCGTCGCAGCTTCTGGCGCCACCGGTGAATGTTCTGCGCCTCAGCCTGCATCCCGATGGGCTGGCTTCCCGCATCTTGAATTTCCGCGAATGGCGGGCGCATCTGGTTTCCAGGCTGAAGGAACAGGTGGAGCAGTCCAACGATGCCGGTCTGAAATCGCTGCTCGATGAACTGACGGCCTATCCTGTTCCCGGCGACGCCAAACCATGGCGTCCGAACGATAGAGGCGCGGCACGCGCTCCCGTTGCCGTCAGGCTTGAGCTTGCTATCAAAGGCGGTAAATTTGCCTTTCTTAGCACGACAACTGTCTTCGGCACGGCCACCGATATCACCTTGTCCGAAATCGCAATCGAGTCATTCTTTCCGGCGGATGAAAAAACGGCTGCCGCAATGCGGGCAGGTAGTCCAAATGTGCAAGGTTAGCGCATCGGACGGTCCCGGCGTTTCTCGTGTTGACCCGCCCTTAACCATCTCGTCGCAAACTGCCGCGGAATGCGGGCTGCATCGCGGTCCGACGCACTGTCAGTCGCTCGAACCGCGTGGTGGATCCACGCGGCGGTGAGCATACGCCGCGCTCATCGGACGACAGCAGAGACTGGACGCGAAAGGTAGCCTCGATGGATGTGCTCCATCCTTGGAAACAGGCCGTGGAACTGCCCGCCGGCGGTCGCGCGCTCGCGGCTGTGCCACGGCTGCTGCGTATCGCGCTGACGACGCTGGCCTGCCTTGCGGCCCTTCCCGCAGCGGCCCAGCAGCGCATGCTCGACATCGGCAACGGCGGCGTGTCGAATGTGGTCGTGCGGCAAAGCTCGACGGTCACTATCACCACCAACCGGCCTTTCGCCAATCTCGTCGTTGGTGACGTCAAGATCGCCGATGTGGTGCCATTGTCCGATCGTTCCTTTTACATCCAGGGCCGGTCGAACGGGATCACCAATATCTCGATCTACGATGACGGCGACAGGCTGCTCGGCGTCGTCGACACTCGTGTCAGCATGGACTTCGCCAACGTCCATTCCGCGATTCGCGCCGCCGTCCCCAGCGCGACGGTGAAGGTGACCAATTTCAACGATCGCATTCATCTCAGCGGAACCGTGAAGAGCGCGCCCGACGCGGTGAAGGTGATGGACGTCGCCCAGCAATTCTCGTCCGAGCCGGTCATCAACGCGCTAGCGGTGACCGACGCCCAACAGGTCGCGCTGGAAGTGCGCGTGCTTGAGGCAAGGCGTAGTGCCGGCCGCGATCTCGGCGTCAACTTCCGCGTGTCCGGTGGCACTTCGCTCGGCGTCATCGGCTCCCGCGTCCGGTTGAATGCCGATCCCGACACCGGCCAGCCGAAATCCTATCTCGACGACAATGCCGGACGCAATTCGCAAGGCACGCCCTTCGGATCGCTGGTCGCTCAGGTTCTCGAGAGCGCCGGCGTTCGCGTCGACATGATCATCAATGCGCTCGAGAAGAAGGGCCTCGCGCGGCGGCTGGCACAGCCCAACCTGACCACCATGAGCGGCGAGAAGGCGAGCTTTCATGCCGGGGGCGAAGTGCCGATCCAGGCCGCCGTCGTCGGCGCCAACGGATCCTCCTCGACCCAAACCGAATACCGCCCCTACGGTGTCCGTCTCGAATTCCTGCCGACCGTTCTGGATAGCGGCTTGATCAATCTCAGGGTGATGACGGAGGTCAGCGAGATCGATCCAGCCGTCGTCGTCAACGGCAATCCCGGCTTCACGTCGCGCAAGGCGCAGACCGTCATCGAACTGCGCGACGGCCAGAGCTTCGCTATGGCCGGCCTGCTGCAAACCGTGAACGCCAAGACGATCGAGCAACTGCCGTGGATCGGCCAGGTTCCGATCCTCGGCGCCTTGTTCCGTTCGACCAGCTTCCAGAAGCAGGAAACCGATCTGGTGGTGGTCGTAACCCCCCGCCTCGTCCAACCGGCGAGCCCGGGCGAGCAACTTTATTCCCCGCTCGACCAGACCCGCTCTCCCGACGACGTCGAGCTGTTCGCGCTCGGCCTTCTCGAGGTGGATAAGGACATGCTGCGATCGTTCAAGGAAGGCCAAGGCATTTCGGGACCCTACGGCCACATCATCGACATCGAGACGGATAACGGCAATGCGCACGCCCAGCCTTGAGATCGTCGTCCTTGCCGCCACTGCCCTGCTGACGGGCTGCGCGGACTATGCCAATCAGCGCGATACGATCTCGCTCGGGGCGGGTAACGCGATGCAAGCGAACATGGCGGTCCACACGGCGAACGCCTTTCCCCCTCATCGCAACGTCACGGCAATACGCACAGACGGACAGGTCGCCGAGCGGAACGTGCGTCTGTATCGCGGCACCGGATCCGCCGCCAGTCCGGCGCAACCAGCAGCAACCGCGCCCGCGGCACCCGCGGCGGAATGACGGCTGCCCGGTTCACCCGGCAGGCACGATACGATCGAGCCCGTGACGACCACGACAATTCGACCTGTCCCGTTAACGTCCTTTCTTAACGGGTGGTCAAGCTCGCGGCCCTAAGCTCCCTCGGATTATGAGGAAGCAGGCGGGTTCGATAACAACCTTCCCGCACGGTAGGACAATGATTCGAGCTCTCATCTTCGTGGCCGCGCTCGGTTCGGGCGGGCTCGCTGCCTGGATCACATTCGCCCAGGACGACACTCCTGTTCGGGTCGAGCAGGCGCCTGAGATCGCGCGCATCGCGATGAGCGAAGTGCTCGTGGCATCCGCCGAGATCGGCCAGGGACGATTGCTGGAAGAGACCAGCATGCGCTGGCAGTCATGGCCGGAAGGTGCCGTGTCCGCCGGTTTCATCACCCGTGCTTCCCAACCCGACGCAATCGAGACGCTCGCCGGCTCGCTCGTCAAGAGTCAGTTCCAGGAAAGCGAACCGATCCGCAGCGACAAGTTGGCTCCCGCCGGCACCGGCTATATGTCCGCCCTGCTGCCGGCTGGCAAACGCGCGGTCGCGGTCCGGGTCTCGGCGGAAAACACGGCCGGCGGGTTCGTACTGCCCAATGACCGGGTCGATGTTGTCCACACCTACACGCGACCGAGCGTCGGTACCGAGCCGCCGCAGAGCGTCAGCCGCGCGATCTTGAGGAATGTCCGCGTGCTGGCTGTCGACCAAAGCCGCAACGCCGACCCGGCCAACCCGCAACAGGTCGTGGTCGGGCGGACGGCAACCCTAGAACTGGACATCCAGCAGGTGGAACAGATCACCGCCGCCGAGGCCTCCGGGACTCTGTCCCTGGCCTTGCGGTCGGCAGCGGATCTCAACGAGCCGAAGCTCGCGGTCAAGCGCCGAGAGCCGACAGTCGGCGTCTATCGTGACGGCAAGATGGAGGTCGTGAAGGTCGCGCCACATACCGCGGGATCGCTGTGGCGAGCTCGCCAGTCGTCGCCTTGACGGACGACGAGGCGCCCATGATGCCTGCTTCCTCCGCTACCGGGGACAAGGCACCGCCGAAACAGACGGCGACGAACGCGTCCGCCACCGGCAGCCTGATCATTCCGCAAATCGCCATCGCGGTCTTCACCGAGACCGAGGAGCTTGCCCGGACCGCCGAGGCGGCCGCGTCGGACCGACGCCTGCAACGGACGCGATTGACGGTCCATGGCGGCGGATTGCCGGCTGCGATCGAGCTTTACGGCAAGGGTCCGACCCCCAATCTCATCATCGTTGAAACGACGGCCGAGAATGCCGCGCTGTTCGCAGGGCTGAACGCGCTGGCCGATGTCTGCCTGACCAGCACCAAAGTCATCGTGATCGGACACCGCAACGACATCACGCTCTACCGGGAACTGATCGAGCAGGGCATCCACGAATATGTCGTCGCCCCGCTGGACGTAATGTCGCTGATCGCCACGATCGGCCGCCTCTACAAAAGCGCTGGCGCGCAGAAGCTTGGAAAGGTCTGCGCCTTCTTTGGCGCGCGTGGGGGCGTCGGTTCATCGACCGTGGCGCACAATACTGCCTGGTCGCTGGCCTCGTCCTTCGATTCCGACGTTCTTCTGATCGATATGGATCTACCCTTCGGCACCGCCGGCCTGGACTTCAACATCGAGGCGGCACAGGGGGTCATGGACGCGATCAGCGACGCCGACCGGCTTGACGACGTGCTGCTGGAGCGGATCATGACGCAGCGTGGCGAACGGCTCAGCATCCTGACGCCGCCGCTCGCGCTGACGAACGCCTACGATCTGCGGGAGACGGATTTCAACGGCCTCATCGACATCGCGCGATCGAGCGCCAGGCTGACGATCCTCGACCTTCCCCATATGTGGACCGCCTGGGTCAAACGGCTTCTGACCGACGCGGACGACGTCGTCATCACCGCTGCGCCGGACCTCGCCAATATGCGCAACGTCAAGGGCGTCATCGAATTCCTGCGGTCCACCCGGCCGCATGACAGCCCTCCCAAGCTGGTCCTGAACCAGATCGGCATCCCGAAACGCCCGGAGATCAAGGCTCCGGCCTTTGCCACTGCCGTCGCGCTCGAGCCCAGCCTCAGCATCCCCTTCGACCCGGCGCTTTTCGGCAACGCAGCCAATGACGGTCGCATGATCGGGGAAACATCGGCCCGTTCGCCCGTGGCCCGCTCGTTTGACGAACTCGCACACTCCCTGATCAGCGGCAAGGCGGTGTCGCGGCCCGCGAGGAAAGGCATCAATGCTCTTGCCGCGCGCTTGGTCGGGAGGCGTTGAACCGCGATGCGCGCTCTGCCGCCCTTTTCCCGGGACCGACGACGCAGCCGCCCTCGTCTCCGGCGATCGGCGGATCGCTTCCAGGCGCTGATGGCCGGCAGGGACGGCGTCTCGGCGGTCGAATTCGCTCTCTTCGCACCGATCCTGTTCTTCGCTCTCATCGCGACGGCGGATCTCGGCCTGGCGTTGAACGAACGAATGGCGATCGACCACGTCCTGCGCGCGGGCGCCCAGACCGCTATGGCCGATCCGGGTGAGCAGCGTGTCATCGACGTCATGACGGCCACCGCCACGCCGAATTTTCCGCCCCCGACAGACCCCGCGGTCGCCCCCGATCTGGTGATGTCGGTGTCGCGCTATTACGCCTGCCCGGAAGCGCCCGACGTCGCGGTGCCCGCCTCGACCAGTTGCGCCGGATCAGCGCCGACCTACAGCTTCTATCAAATTGGCGGGACAAAGACTTACAGCGGCTGGATCATTCCTGATCTCAACTTCCGGCCGCAGATTCAGGTGCAGGTACGATGAGCCTGCGGAACCGCTTTCGAAACGACGATGTGGGTGCGACGGCCGTCGAATTCGCCATCATATGCTTTCCGTTATTGCTTGTTTCGCTCGGCGTCGTCGAATTCGGGCGGGCCCTGAATGTCCGCAACGACCTCGCCTTCGCGGCGGATTTCGCGGTTCGCTCCGTTCTTAACGACGCGACGGTTCCAAATCCGGATCTGGATTCGACAATCCGCACATCCTTCACCGGCAACCGCCCCGACCTTCTTCA
This sequence comes from Aurantimonas sp. A3-2-R12, assembly GCF_036016755.1. Lineage (NCBI taxonomy): Bacteria > Pseudomonadati > Pseudomonadota > Alphaproteobacteria > Hyphomicrobiales > Aurantimonadaceae > Aurantimonas > Aurantimonas sp. A3-2-R12. The sequence goes on from NZ_JAYXIH010000017.1 coordinate 49,500, forward strand.
AATTGATTTTGGCACGGCTGCGGAAGCGGGCGTGTCGTTTCGCACGGTCGCGATCACCTATCCCTTTGAGTTCGTGGTTCCGGGGGTGTCGGCAAACGGCATGACGCTGAGCGTGTCCCGTCGCATTCCGCTGAACTGACCGCAGCCCCTTGCGCCGCTGGGTGCATTCCGCCCCGATTTATTCGCTATTGATTACAATTGCGTCGATCGATTTTACGGCGCTGCAATCGTGGTTCGATAGCATCCCCCCAGTCAGGCGATGACCGCTTCGAGATCCTGAGACGGCCGGTTCGCCGCAAGTGCGGCGCAACCGACACACGGCTTCAGGCGTCACAATGGACGTGACCCCATCCTCGGACGTCAGGCCGCCATAGCGTATCGCTGCGGAGGAACCATGTTCGGCAGGAAGACGGAAGAGGAGAGCACTCCAGCCGCGTCCAACGACGACGCTGTGGCTTGCGTCATCCCCACCAGCGAAACCGCCATCACGCCGCCGCGGGTCGTGCGCCCGGAAAAGCAGCCGCGCGGCGAAAAGCACTTTTCCCTGAAGCGAGAGATCTTCGACGCGTTGGTGGACGCGATCGACGTGTCCGTCCTGTCGACCATGAAGACCGACGAAGCGCGCGAGGAGATCGTCCAGGTCGTCAATGACATCATCACGGCGAAGAAGGTTCAGATCAGCATCGCCGAGCAGGAGGCGCTGGTCGGCGAAATCTGCGACGACGTGCTCGGCTACGGGCCGCTGGAGCCGCTGCTCGCCCGCGACGACATCGCCGACATCATGGTCAATGGTCGCAACCGCATTTTCATCGAGGTGAACGGCAAGGTGCAGGAGACGGACGTCCGTTTTCAGGACAACCAGCAACTGCTCAATGTCTGCCAACGGATCGTCAGTCAGGTTGGCCGGCGCGTCGATGAGTCGAGCCCGATCTGCGATGCCCGGTTGGCCGACGGCTCCCGCGTCAACGTCATCGCACCACCGCTGGCGATCGACGGACCGACGCTGACGATCCGCAAGTTCAAGAAGGACAAGCTGACGCTCGACGATCTGGTCCGGTTTGGCGCGATCTCCCCGGAAGGCGCCACCATCCTCCAGATCATCGGCCGGGTGCGCTGCAACGTCGTCATCTCCGGCGGTACCGGCTCGGGCAAGACGACGCTGCTCAACTGCCTGACCCGCTATATCGACGAAGACGAGCGCATCATCACCTGCGAGGATTCGGCCGAGCTGCAGTTGCAGCAGCCGCATGTCGTCCGGCTGGAAACCCGCCCGCCCAACATCGAGGGCGAGGGTGAGATCACCATGCGCGCCCTGGTCAAGAACTGCCTGCGCATGCGCCCCGAGCGGATCATCGTCGGCGAGGTGCGCGGACCCGAGGTGTTCGATCTCCTGCAGGCGATGAACACCGGCCATGACGGCTCGATGGGCACGATCCACTCCAACTCGCCGCGCGAATGCTTGAAGCGCATGGAATCGATGATCGCCATGGGCGGTTTCTCGCTACCGGCGACCACGGTCCGAGAGATCATCGTCGGCTCCGTCGACGTCATCATCCAGGCCGCGCGGCTGCGCGACGGCTCGCGCCGGATCACCCACATCACCGAAGTGCTCGGCATGGAGGGCGACGTGATCACCACCCAGGATCTGTTCGTCTACGACATGGTCGGCGAGGACGCCGACGGCAAGGTGCTCGGCCGTCACCGTTCGACCGGGGTTGGACGGCCGGGATTCTGGGATCGCGCCCGCTACTACAACGAGGATAAGCGCCTCGCGGCCGCCCTCGACGCCGCCGAGCAGAGCGCCGTGGCCGCCTGACCATGTTGTATGACGGCCTTTCCCCGACCAATTTGATCTACGCTCTCGCGGCGCTCTGCAGTGGTGGCCTACTGCTTTCCTTCGTCTATCCCGGCGGCGCCAAGCGACGCGCCTACGACAGCCGCTTCACCGCGATCGCCACCAGCGGTCCCGCGGTGGCCGGGCCCAACCGCAACTCCGAGAACGCCCGCCGCAAACGATCCGTCGAGGAGACCCTGCGCGAGATCGAGGAAAAGCAGAAGAGCCAGGCGAAGCGAAACAAATCGAAGCCCAAGCTGATCGTGCGCTTGCGGCAAGCCGAGCTCAGCTGGTCGAAACGAACCTATTATGTGGTTTGCGCCGCCGCCGCCGCCGTGACCTTCCTCGTCGTTGTGGCGGTGGGAGGCGAACCGCTTGCGGCCGGCGGGTTCGCGATCGCCGGGGGCCTGTTTCTGCCGCACCTCTTCGTCAATTTTCGACGCAACCGCCGCTTCAAGCGTTTCACGGCGGAATTCACGTCGGCCGTCGACGTCATCGTGCGCGGCATCAAATCCGGCCTGCCGCTGAGCGATTGCATGAAGATCATCGCGACGGAAGCGCAGGACCCGGTGCGCAGCGAATTCAAGACGGTCGTCGAGGATCAGACCCTGGGCGTCCCCATGGACGAGGCCGTGCAGCGCCTTGCCGAACGGGTGCCGCTCTCGGAGGCCAACTTCTTCGCCATCGTGATCGGCATCCAGGCCCGCAGCGGCGGAAGTCTGGCGGAAGCCCTCGGCAATCTTTCCAAGGTGCTGCGCGAGCGCAAGAAGATGCAGGCGAAGATCAAGGCGATGAGTTCCGAAGCCAAGGCCTCGGGGGGAATTATCGGTTCCCTGCCGGTCATCGTCGCCGGCCTCGTCTACGTCACCACCCCCGACTACATCTCGCTGCTGTTCACGGAGACCCTCGGCAATATCGTCCTGGCCGGCAGCGCCGTGTGGATGATGTTCGGCATCCTGGTGATGCGCAAAATGATCAATTTCGATTTCTGAGGATGATGATGGACTTCTCATTCATCCCGACCGACCCGAAACCAGTCATCGCCCTTCTGTCGGCGTTCTCGAGCTTTTCCGCCATCCTGTTGGTAAGCTGGCCGTATCTCGCCCGCGATACCCTCGGCGAGCGGATGCGGCAGGTGGGCGAGGAAAGAGAGCGCATTCGCCTGCGCGAACGTTCCCATCTTTCCGATCGCAAGGATCCGCTGCTGCTGCGGGCGCCGCCCAAGAAATTTTATCAGGCCATCGTGAATCACTTCAATCTGTCCGAACAGGTCGGGGACGGCGAGATCGCCCGGATGTTGGCGCGGGCCGGCTATCGCGGCCGAGGACCGGTGGTCGGTTTCCTGGCCGCGCGCATCCTCGCTCCAGTCGCCATGTTCGTCGCCGCCCTCGGTTACATGGTGATGTTCCTCAGTGAAGCGACACCACTGCTTCCCAAGATCGCCATCGGTCTGGGGGCCGGCTATTTCGGCTATTACCTTCCGATCATTCTTTTGAAAAACCGAACGACCAAGCGGCAGACGTCGATCCGCCGGGCCTGGCCCGAGGCGCTCGACCTGATGCTGATCTGTGTGGAATCCGGCATGAGCGTCGAGGGCGCATTCCGCAAGGTGTCCGAGGAGATCGGTGTCCAATCCATCGAGCTCGCGGAGGAGATGAACCTGACGACGGCGGAGCTTTCCTATCTTCAGGATCGCCGCAAGGCGTTCGAGAATCTCAGTCTGCGTACAGGCCTCGACGGGGTAAAAGCCGTCGTGACCAGCCTTATCCAGGCCGAGCGCTACGGCACGCCCGTCGGTCAGGCCCTGCGCGTGCTGGCCCAGGAAAACCGCGACATGCGCATGAGCGAGGCGGAAAAGCGAGCCGCCGCGCTGCCACCGAAGCTGACCGTTCCGATGATCCTGTTTTTCCTTCCCGTCCTTTTCGCCATCATCATCACACCGGCGATTATTCGGGTCATGCAGGCGCAATGACCATGCCAAAAGCTCTGAGCACCCCCAAGACCAATCAGCGCCGCGCCGCGGCGACCCCGCCGGCACGCGTCGCGCGCTTGAGAACCGGCCGCGTCCGACGGCTTGCGGGCGAAGCATTGCAACGGTTTGTCGGCGATCGGATCGGCAGCACGTCGGTGATCGCGGCCATCATGTTTCCGGTCGTCATCGGCGGCATCGGTCTCGGCGTCGAGACGGGTTATTGGTACATGACCCAGCGCGAATTGCAGCACGCGGCCGATGTGGCGGTCCATGCCGCGGCCGTCCGCAAGCGTTCCGGAGACACCGCCGACGGGATGCGTACGGCCGCGCTGTATATCGCCAATCAAACCGGCTTTTCGGGTTCGTCCGGCAATTTCATCGTCAATTCGCCGGTCGCGACCGGGCCGAATGCCGGCGATCCGGATACAGTCGAGGTCCTGCTTTCACAGATCGAGCCTCGACTGTTTTCGGCCATGTTCAGCAACGAGCCCGTCGACATCGGCGCCCGGGCGGTCGCCAAAATCAACGAAACGGCAAGAGCCTGTATCCTGGCCTTGTCACCATCCGCGCCGGGAGCGGTAACCGTATCGGGCTCGACATCGCTCAGCCTGACCGGCTGCGACGTCGCTTCCAATTCCAACGCGTCGGACTCGTTCCTGATGAAGGGCGCGGCGACCTTGTCGACCGGGTGCATCTATTCGGTAGGCGCGACCGTGACCACCGCGGCTCTCGATCTGACCGATTGCGACCAGCCGCAGGAATATGCTGCGGCCGTGGCCGACCCCTATGCGTCGGTGGCCGAACCAGTCGTCCAGGGGACTTGCCAAAGCAAGAATGTCGGAAAGCCCAATGCGTCGACGACGCTGACGCCGGTCGAAAACCATCCCAGCGGCGTCGCCGCAATGCGCTTCTGCAACGGCCTCAGCATCAAGGGAGACGTCGTCTTTCAGCCGGGTCTCTACATCATAGAGGGTGGCGACTTCACGGTGAACGGCGGCGGTGTCGATCCCGCTACCGCGGGTCTCGTCGGCTTAGGCGTCACCTTCTACCTGACGAACGGCGCCGGGCTGAAGTTGGGAGGCAACACCCGGATGAACCTGTCGGCGCCGATGAGCGGACCGTTCTCGGGCATCCTGTTCTTTGGCGGACGCGACCAAACGGGCATCACCCACACCGTCGCCGGTACATCCGACTCCATCCTGCAAGGCGCCGTCTATATGCCGGCGGGGGATCTCAAATACCGCGGCAATTCCAGTACCGGTGACGGTTGCACCCAGATCGTCGGCTACACCGTCGATCTCAGCGGCAACTCGACCTTCGAATCGCATTGCGAGGAGGTTGGCGGTAGCGACATCGTCTCCAGCGCGCTCATCCGCATCATCGAATAGGCTCGCACGCAACGCCAGGGGCGCCTGACCTCAGAGCGCCACTTCGGTGGCGTCGCCGGATCGCCGCGAGAGCACGACGGCGGCGGACGCCACCGCCAAATCCTGCAGGCCGACCCCGGTGCCGTCGAACAGGGTAATCTCGTCGTCGGACGTGCGCCCCGGATGAGTGCCGTTGATCACCGCTCCGAGCGGGGTGATCGCCTCCTCCTTGACCAGTCCCGCGGCGACGGCGTGCTGGAACTCGCCGATCGTCACTGATTGGGCGATCTCGTCGGTGAACAGCGTGGCCGCTGCGACCAGCGCCGGATCGACCTCCTGCTTGCCCTTGGTGTCGGTGCCCATGCAGGCAATATGGGTGCCCGGCTTGACCCAGTCGCGCATCATCAACGGCTCATGCGCGGAGGTGATGCTGACGATGACGTCGGCCTCGGCGCCGAGCCGTTCGCGCTCCACCGCCTCGAAGGGCAGGCCGATCTCCTCGGCCACCCCGGCCAGTGCCGGCAGCATCTCGGGGTGGAAGTTCCACGCGACCACCTTCTCGAACGACCGCTGCTCGGCCGCGGCGCGCAGCTGGAACGCGGCCTGATGGCCGGCTCCCACCATGCCCAACACCTTGGCGTCGGGGCGCGCGAGATGGGCGATCGAAACCGCGCTCGCCGCCGCCGTTCGGACCGCCGTCAGATAGTTGCCGCCGACCAGCGCCTTGAGTTGACCGGTATCGGCGTCGAACAGGAAGACGGTCGACTGGTGATTGGTCAGCCCCTTGGCCGCGTTGCCCGGCCAGTAGCCGCCGGATTTCAGGCCGAGCACGAGGCCTGAGCGATCAAAGCCGGACTTGAAGCCGTAAAGCGCGTCGGCGTGGCCGATCGCCTCGCGGATGACCGGGAAATTATACGCGTCGCCCTTGGCCATCGCGGCGAACACCGCCTCGACCGCCTTGAAGGCGTCGGCGCGACCGACCAGTTTCTTGCAGCTTTCCTCGGAAACGATGAACATGCGTCGTCCTCAGTACGCCAGGCCGCGGGCGGTGACCGGCCACAGGCTTTCGACCTTGCCGTTCCGCACGCCGACATACCAGTCGTGGACATTGCAGGTCGGGTCACAATGGCCGGGCACCAGGCGCAGCTTCTCGTTCACCTTCAGGACGCCGTTCGGGTCCTCGATGACGCCGTGCTCGTCCGAGCATTTGACGTATTTGACGTCGTCGCGCCCGTAGATGAACGGCAGGCCGCTGTCGACCGACTGCGCCTTTAGCCCGGCGTCGCAGATTGCCTTGTCCGCCTTGGCGTGGCTCATCACCGAGGTGAGGAGGAAGAGGGCGTTCTCCCACTCGCCGTGGTCGATCCGCTTGCCGTCCTTGTCGAGGATGCGGCCGTAATCGGCATCCATGAAGGCGTAGGAGCCGCACTGCAATTCGTTGTAGACGCCCGAATTGCCTTCGAAATAGTAGCTGCCGGTGCCGCCACCGCCGACGATGTCGCAGGCGAGCCCCTCGACCCTCAGCGCGTCGACGGCGTCCTTCACCATGGCGACGGCGATGTCGATCTTGGCCTTTCGGTCCTCGTATTTGTCCATGTGCTGCATCGCGCCCTGATAGGCTTGGATGCCGGAAAATTTGAGGCCCGGCGCGGCGTCGATCGCCTTGGCGATCTCCACGACCGCGGGCGTCGTCGTCACGCCACAGCGCCCGGCGCCGCAGTCGATCTCGACGAGGCACTCGATCGTCGTGCCATGCTTTTGCGCCGCCGCCGACAGGTCGGCGACGTTGGCGACGTCATCGACGCAGCAGATCGTGCGCGCGCCGAGCTTCGGGATGCGCGCGAGGCGGTCGATCTTGGCCGGGTCGCGAACCTGGTTCGACACCAGCACGTCCTTGATGCCACCGCGGGCGAAGGCCTCGGCCTCGCTCACCTTCTGGCAGCAGACGCCGCAGGAGCCGCCGAGGCTCTCTTGCAGCTTCTGCACGTCAACCGACTTGTGCATCTTGCCATGCGAGCGATGCCGCACGCCCATGTCCTTGGCGAACTTGCCCATCTTCTCGACGTTGCGCTCGAGCGCGTCGAGGTCGAGGATCAGGCAAGGCGTCTGGATCTCATCTTCGCGCATGCCAACGGCCGCGGGAATGTTGTAGCCAACCTCAAAGTCGTCGATCTTGATCGGTGCGTTCATGGCTTTTCTCCCTCAGCTCTGCATCCAGGGCAGCTTTTTCAAATCGACATTGCCGCCGGTCAGGATCACCCCGACCCGTTTACCGGCGAACAGCTCGCGGTTTTTCAGGATCGTCGCCAGCGGCACGGCCGAACTCGGCTCGATTACGATCTTCATGCGTTGCCACGTCAGGTACATGGCCTCGATGATCTCTTCCTCGGTCGCCAGTAGCACGTCGGCCACGTAACTCGATACGAAATGCCAGGTCCGCGGGCGCAGGCTCACTTTCAGCCCGTCGGCCACTGTCTGCGGCGCGTCGTCCTCGATGATCTCGCCGGCATGGAACGAGCGATAAGCGTCATCGGCGTTCTTCGGTTCGGCCGCGTAGACCTTGGTCGATGGAGACATGTGGGATAGGGTGAGACACGTCCCGGAGATCATGCCACCGCCGCCGATCGGCGCCACCACGGCGTCGAGCGATCCCACTTCCTCGTGAAGCTCCAGCGAACAGGTGCCCTGCCCGGCGATCACCCGATGGTCGTTATAGGGATGCACGAAGTCCGCGCCGGTGCTGGCCACGACCTCCTCCAGCATCGCCTCGCGCGCCGCCGTCGAAGGCTCGCACTCTCGCACCTCGCCGCCGTAACCGCGCACCGCGGCCTTCTTGGCCTCGGGCGCGGTTCGCGGCATGACGGCGATCGCCTTGATGCCGCGCCGGCCGGCCGCATAGGAGAGCGACAGGGCATGATTGCCTGACGAGTGCGTGGCGACGCCTTTTTGCGCCTGGTCTTCCGACAGGCCGAACACCGCGTTCGAGGCACCGCGCGCCTTGAAGGCCCCGGCCTTCTGAAAATTCTCGCATTTGAAGAACAGTTCGGCGCCGCTGAGCTCATTGAAATAGCTGGAGGTCAGCACCGGCGTGCGATGGATATAGGGCGCGATCCGCTCCCGCGCCGCCATGACGTCGTCGAATGTCGGTATGTCCGCTTCGCGCACTTTGGTGTCCATGTCCGTTGCCCGTCCTTACGCGGCCTTGGAGAGCGCGGCGCTCTTCGTCGACCGATAGTATTCCTGCGCCGCGGCAACGCCAGAGCCGAGCGTGATCGGATAATCGAGATCCTTCATCGCCATCTCCAACGTGGCAAGCCCCGACAGCGCCATCACCTCGGTCAGCGAACCCAGATGTCCGATCCGGAACGCCTTGCCGGCCATTTGCCCGAGCCCGACACCGAACGAGACGTCATAGGCATCGTAGGCATGATTGGTCAGCGTGTCGCTGTTAAAGCCCGCGGGAACCAGCACCGCCGTGACCGTATCGGAATAAAGATGAGGTGCCTGCGCGCAGAGCCGCAGACCCCAGGCATTGACCGCACGGCGGACGCCCTCGGCAATGCGGGCATGACGGGCGAACACATTGTCCAGCCCCTCCTCCAGCAGCATGTCGAGGCTCTTGCGCAATCCCTGGATCAATTGCACCGGCGGCGTGTAGGGAAAGCCGCCCTTGGCGTTGGCGCCGGCCATGTCACGGAAGTCGAAGAAGCAGCGCGGGCACTTGGCGCTCGCGACGGCGTCCATCGCCTTTTTGCTGACGCCGACGATCGCCATGCCGGTTGGCAGCATGAAGCCCTTCTGCGAACCCGAGACGGCAAGATCGACGCCCCATTCGTCCATACGGAAATCCATCGAGGCGAGCGACGAAACGGCATCGACATAGAGCATGGCGAGATGCCCAGCACCGTCCATCGCGCGACGGACCGCGCCGACATCGCTGACCACGCCCGTCGCCGTCTCGTTATGGGTGACGAGCACGGCCTTGATCGCCTGGGCCTTGTCGGCGGCGAGACGCTGACCGATCAGGTCGGCGGGCGCGCCCTGCCCCCATTCGCATTCGATGATCTCGACGTCGAGGCCGTGGCGCTGGCACAGGTCGATCCAGCGATGCGAGAACATGCCGTGCCGGGCCGCGAGAACCTTGTCTCCGGGCGACAGCGTGTTGGTGACCGCCGCCTCCCATCCGCCCGTGCCGCTGGCCGGAAAGGTGATGATGGTGCCGCTGTTGGTTTTGAAAACCTTCTTCAGGTCGCTCAGAACCGGGGCGAGAATGCCGACGAAATCCGGCGATCGATGATCCTCGGTCTGACCCGACAGCGCGAACCGCAGGCGATCCGGGATATTGGTCGGACCAGGTATGAAAACGGGGTTTTGACCGGTCATGTCTCTCTCCCTGACAATAGGCATATCCCAAACTAACGAGGCTTGCAGAATTTGCAATTTTTCTGAAAATGATTTCCGATAGTGCATATTTGTGATATTTTCTGTATATATTTCCGATGCTTATGTTTTTTCATTCTAGAGATGGAATTTTTTGCCCAAAATATTTTTCATGCCAAGATGGGGCTGAATTCTGGCAGGTGGGCCGTGGAGGAGCGATCATGAACAAGACGGACGATCTCCCAAGACGGTCGCGCGGCCGTCCGCGAACCCAGCCGATCGGCGAGCAAGCCGCTCCGGTCCAGGCCCTGGACCGGGGGCTGACGTTGCTGCGGACATTGGCGAAGGATAGCGGCCTGACGCTGACCGATATCGCGCTGCGGCTCGGCATGCCGCCCTCCTCCGCGCATCGGATTCTGGCGACCTTGCAGAAACATGGCTTCGNACGCTGACCGATATCGCGCTGCGGCTCGGCATGCCGCCCTCCTCCGCGCATCGGATTCTGGCGACCTTGCAGAAACATGGCTTCGCCGAATTTAATGGCTCCGCCCAGGAGTGGTCGGTCGGCATCGAAGTCTTTCGGGTCGGCAATGCCTATCTGGTGGGCACCAATCTGCTCGAGGCGGCGCGAGAGTTCATGCGGCGCCTGATGGACGAGACCGGGGAAACCGCCAACCTCGCCATCGCCGACAACGGCGAGGTTGTGTTCCTCAGCCAGGTCGAGTCGCACAATCCGATCCGGGCCTTCTTCCGACCGGGCACCCGCGGTCATCTGCACGCGTCCGGCATCGGCAAGGCGCTGCTGGCCAATATGGGGCGCGACGAGATCGAGACGATCCTGCAAAAACGGGGCCTGCCCGAATTCACCCCGAAGACCCTGACATCACCCAAGGCGCTCTATGCCAATCTGGAAACGACGCGGATGCGCGGCTGGTCGTTCGATGACGAGGAGCGCTATCTCGGGATGCGCTGTATCGCCGCGCCGATCTTCAACGGCTTCGGCGAGGCCATCGCCGGCATCTCCGTGTCCGGACCAACAGTCAGGTTTCCCGATGGCAAGATCGCCGAAATCGGTCCCGTGGTTAAACGCGCGGCGGACGAGGTGACTGCCAAGATCGGCGGCAGGGCGCCGGCTTTAGAGAGCGATTGATGCGCGGCGGGGAAACACACGGGCCTTCGTTTCACTGCGGCATGAGGCCGTTCGAATTTGCTGGCCCACTCTTCCGGCTTTGACGGCAAGTTGGCGACCGCACGACCTGACTTGCGTCGGCGGAAAATCAGGCAGGCTTTGCGGCGCTCTCTTCCCCGGCCCTGAACACGTCCGGACCGGGGAGAAACGGATCAGCGAAAATCCGAGACGTCGCTGAGGCTGGTTTCGATCTCGTCGACCTTTCGCATCATCACGAGATGCAGGCCGCCACCGAGCAAAGCGCCGATGAGCCAGCCGAAGCCGGACAGCGCGGCGAGCGCCGGCGTCCAGACCGTCGCCACCGAAAACACTGCGGCGATGGCGAAGGCGATGATCGCTTTCCTGTTCCAACCGGAATCGTAATAGTAATTCCCACTCGGATCACTGGAGAACAGGTCCTGCAGATTGATGCGCTGCTTGCGGATCAAATAGTAGTCGGCGACCAGGATGCCGTAGAGCGGAGCAAGGAACGCGCCGAGCGTATCGACAAAGGCGGCGATCCCGATATTGCTGATCACGGACACCCACAACGCGCCGATGAAGAAGGCGATGACCGCCGTGATGATGCCGCCCGTCTTGGCGCTGATCTTCGACGGCGCGAGATTGGCGATATCATAGGCGGGCGGGATGAAGTTCGCCACCAGGTTGATACCGACGGTGGCGGCGAAGAAGGTGATCGCCGCGATGATCGTCAGCCAGATGTTGTCGACCCGCTCGACGATGTCGGCGGGGTTGGTCAGCCGCTCACCGAACAGCACAACAGTGCCGGCGGTGATGAACAAAGCGATGAACGAGAAGAACGCCATCGACACCGGCAGGCCCCAGAAATTGCCGGCGCGCATCTGGCCCTCGGTCTTCACGAAGCGCGAAAAGTCGCCGAAATTGATCACCACGGCGGCGAAATAGGCGATCATGGTGCCGACGATCGCGATGAAGGCGCCGACCGTCGAGCGCTCGGTCTCACCCGGCGCCTGGAAGATGTTGCCGACCTCGGTGAGCAGCGCTCCGCCCGCCTGCCACCAGATCACCGCAAGCAGAACGATCATCACGATGTAGACGAAGGGGCCGGCCCAGTTGAGAAAACGGCCGACCCAGTCGATACCCATCATGAACAGCCCGACCTGGAACACGCAAACGATCAGATAGGAGATCCATCCCACCGTCGTCATGCCGAGAAGGGTCGCGCCGTCACCGCCGCCGAAAAGCGAGGTGAGGAGCAGCGCCACGGCGGTGGAGGCGAAGTATGTCTGCACCCCGTACCAGAAGATCGCGACGATGCCGCGAACCAGAGCCGGGAACTTGGCGCCCTGGACGCCCATGGCGACCCGCGCCATGACCGGATAGGGCACGCCGTACTTCACGCTCGCGCGGCCAGTCAGGTTGACCAGCGCCATCACGATAAAGCCCGCCACGACGATGGCGGCGAAAGTCAGCCAGCCATTCAGCCCGTAGGTGAAGAAAAGCGAGGCGGCCAGCGTGTAGCCGAACAGGCTCTGGATGTCGTTGTTCCAGACGTTGAAGATCTCGAAGGCACCCCATTTGCGCTCTTCCGGCGCAAGCGGTGCCAAATCCTCATTGTAGAGCGCGCCATCCTGTGACGCGATGCGAAACTGGTTGTCGGTCATCTCAAATCTCCTCCCGACCCGCCTGGCGACGCGCGTTTTGTCCGCGCTCTCCCTCTGCGTCCAAGCCCGCATTGCACGCGATATTGCAAGATGATTTCCAGTATGTCAATATTTATGGAAATGAGTTTCCACAGACTTCCGTGCGTAGTCTGTGTCGCCGAAAGGGAGACGAGGAGCCGATGAAACCGTTCGTGGAATCGATCCATCGGTCATATGAAAGCCTGAGTTCCCGCGAGCGTCAGGTCGCCGATCTCGTCCTGGAGTCGCCCGGCGAGGTCAGCATGTATCCGGCATCCGAACTGGCGAAGCTGGCCGGCGTCTCGAACTCCACCGTCACGCGCTTCGTGCAGCGCATCGGGTTCGACAATTATGACGACATGCGCGTCGCCGCCCGCGAGGCGCGCAACTGGGGCTCGCCGCTCTTCTTGGCGTCGGGGCGATCCCCCGAAAGCGGCGACGCGCCCGCAGATCCGATCGCACAGTTCGCCGAGCAGGAAATGGCGACGGTTCGTCTGGCGCTGGAAGGCTTGGACCAAGCGCGGCTCGACGAGATCTCCGCAGCGCTCTGGCAGGCACGCAATCTGGGCTTCATGGGGTTCCGGAACAGCCATTACTTTGCCGGCTATGCCCGCTGGCAGTTCATCCAGTTTCGCGAGCGCACCCGCTTGATACCCGGCGCCGGTGAGACGGTTGCCGAACGCATCGCCGATCTCGGGCCGGATGATGTCGTCATTGTCGTCGCCATTCGCCGCATCGTCGGCAAGCTCAAGCGCTATCTTGAGGCGCTGTCGGGCCGCGGCGTCAAAGTGCTGCTCATCACCGACCCATCGGCGCGGGTGACGCCGGCTTACGCGCGGTGGACGATCATCTGCCCGGTGGAAAGCTCCTACCCTCTCGATTGTTATTCGGGCGTCCTCGCCGTCATCCGCCTGCTGGCGCTGGAGACATTCAAAAAGGCCGGAAAACCCGGCCGCGACTATCTGGAGAAGATCGAGGCGCAGCACGAGATTCTGGGAGAGTTCGAATGAGCCGATCGAAGCAAAGCGCGGTGCGGCATACGCGCAAGCCACTTCGTGGATTATGTGACGATACGCCCTGCGGTTTCGACGTAATGATGGAAATCGCGACCGAGCCAAGGAGCCGCCTTTGACACGTTACCCACGCGATATGGCCGGCTACGGGCCGACGCCGCCCGACCCGCGTTGGCCGAATGGCGCCAGGATCGCAGTGCAGATCGTCCTCAATTACGAGGAGGGCGGCGAGAACAACGTCCTGCACGGCGACGCGGCGTCAGAAGCATTTTTGTCCGAGATCGTCGGCGCCACAGCCTGGTCGGGCCAGCGCCACTGGAACATGGAATCGATCTACGAATATGGCGCGCGGGCCGGCTTCTGGCGGCTGCACCGACTGTTCACGGGCATGGATATTCCGCTGACCATCTACGGTGTCGCGACCGCCTTGGCGCGCTCGCCGACGCAAGTTGCCGCGATGCAAGAAGCCAACTGGGAGATCGCCAGCCACGGCCTTAAATGGATCGAGTACAAGGACTTCAGTCCCGAGGACGAGCGCGCCCACATGGACGCGGCGATCCGCCTCCACACCGAGGTGACCGGAGAGCGGCCGCGCGGCTGGTACACCGGCCGCTGCTCGGAGAACACCGTGCGCCTCGCGGCGGAGGAAGGCGGCTTCGATTACGTCGCCGACAGCTACGCCGACGACCTGCCCTACTGGCTGCGCACCGGCGGCCGCGACCAGTTGATCGTCCCCTACACGCTCGACACCAACGACATGCGCTTCGCCTCGCCACAGGGCTTCAATTCCGGCGACCAGTTCTTCGCCTATCTGAAGGATAGCTTCGACGCGCTTTATGCCGAAGGCGAGGCCGGCAGCGCGAAGATGCTGTCGGTCGGGCTGCATTGCCGCCTGGTCGGGCGGCCAGGCCGGGTCATGGCGCTGAAGCGCTTCCTCGAATACGTCAAGGACCACGCTGGTGTCTGGTTCGCCACGCGGCTGCAGATCGCCGAGCATTGGGCGGAGCACCACCCACCCGTTTCCTTCGCGCGGCCGTCCGAGATGGAACGCGAGGCGTTCGTTGCGGCCTTCGGTGGCATGTTCGAGCATTCGCCCTGGATCGCCGAGGGCGCGTACGCGCTGGAACTCGGCGCCGCCCATGACAGCGCCAGCGGGCTGCACAACGCGCTTGCCCGTGTGTTCCGCTCCGCCGATCCAGAGCAACGTCTCGCCGTGCTCAAGGCCCACCCGGATCTCGCTGGTAAGCTCGCCGAAGCGAAGCGGCTGACGGCCGATTCCGCCGCCGAGCAGGCCTCCGCCGGCCTCGATGCCCTGACCGATGCCGAGCGCGCCAATTTCACGCGGATGAATCAGCGCTACGTCGAAAAATTCGGCTTCCCGTTCATCATCGCCGTGCGCGACCACGACAAGGCGGGCATCCTCGCCGCCTTCGAGCGGCGCGTCGAACACGACCGCGACGCGGAACTCGCCGAGGCGTGCCGACAGGTCGAGCGCATCGCGCGCCTTCGCCTTTCCACCATGCTACCCGAATGAAGGAGAGGCCATTGGCCGAACGCAGCTACTACGCGCCGCAGGGCGGCTTGCCGAAGCAGACCGAGCTGATGACCGACCGCGCGGTGTTTACCGAGGCCTATGCGGTCATCCCTCGCGGCACCATGCGCGACATCGTCACCAGCTCGCTACCCTTCTGGGACGGCACCCGCGCCTGGATTCTCGCCCGCCCGCTGTCGGGTTTTGCCGAGACCTTCTCCCAATACATCATGGAGGTCGCGTCGGGTTGCGGCAGCGACCGGCCGGAACCCGACGCCGGGGCCGAGGCCGTGATCTTCGTCGTCGAGGGGCAACTGACCCTGACGCTCGGCGGCGAAAAACACGTGCTCGAACCGGGCGGATACGCCTATCTGCCGCCATCGAGCGACTGGACTGCGCATAACAACGGCGACTCCGCCGTCCGCTTCCATTGGATCCGCAAGGCCTACGAGCCGGTCGACGGGCTCGCCGCGCCCGAGGCCTTCGTCACTAACGAAAACGACATCACCCCGACGCCGATGCCGGACACCGACGGCGCCTGGGCGACGACCCGCTTCGTCGACCCCGCCGACATGCGCCACGACATGCATGTGACCATCGTTACCTTCCAGCCCGGCGGGCTGATCCCGTTTGCCGAGACGCATGTGATGGAGCACGGGCTCTATGTGCTGGAAGGCAAGGCCGTCTATCGGCTGAACCGGGACTGGGTCGAGGTTGAGGCGGGCGACTTCATGTGGCTGCGCGCCTTCTGCCCGCAGGCCTGCTACGCGGGCGGACCGGGGCCGTTCCGGTACCTCCTCTACAAGGACGTCAACCGCCACGCGCGGCTCGGCCTGCCGGGTGGATTCGGCGGACAGCGCCGATGAGCCGGCGGATCGCGACCGAGCCGTTGACGGCGGGCGTATTCGTGCGGTTCGGCGATGTGCTGGAGGCGTCGGGCGAGCAGGACAGGCTGATCAACCAGGGGCTTTGCGGCCGCTGGCACGACCGCGCCCGACTGGACTTTTCAGACGGTCGCGCCGGCATCAGCCTGTTCAAGGCCGCGCCCCGCCCCCTGCCCTATTCGCTGGAAATGGTCGAGCGGCATCCGGACGGCTCGCAGGCATTCCTGCCGATGTCCGAGCACTCGTTCCTGGTCATCGTCGCAGAGGACGACGCCGGCCGGCCGGGCCGGCCGCGCGCCTTCCTCACCCGGTCCGGCCAGGGCGTCAATTTTCACCGCGGCACCTGGCACGGCGTCCTGACCCCGCTCCACGAGCCCGGCCTCTTCGCCGTCATCGATCGGATCGGGGACAGTCCCAATCTGGAGGAACACTGGTTCGACGCGGCCTATACGATTGTAGCCGGCGTCGGAGACGAAAGCCGCGCAATCGTGTGATCTCCGCAATGGCGGCGTGATGAGGGTTCGGGACCGACGATCGCCCGGACCTGACACCTGATGCCGCTTCGGGTTCGATGCAGAAAGCCGAGAAACGGCCCCTTGGTTCTGGAAATATGCTGTGTAATGTCACGCTGGGGGTCACGAAAAAATTCAAAGACCCCCGAGACCGATTGGGGATTTTGGCGTCCAGCTTCGTCTTTCACGAGAATGAACATATCAGAATCCGGATTTTTTCGGATTGTCGTCGGCAAAGTTTAAAGATATACGATCGATGCATCTTTCTTGAGCAATGACCGACGGTGGTCCCGCACCGACAAAGCGATGGCGATATGATCTCGCAACTGACCCGGAACGAGCGACAGCTTTCGATCGTCATTCTGGCGGTCCTGGCGGCTGTCGGGCTGACCATGGCGGCGGCGGGTCGCGCCGATCCGCTCGGCATTCACGGCGCCTTGGTGCTGGTCGCGGCCGCGGCGATGATCCTTCTGCTCCTCGCCCACCACGACAGCCCGGAGCCGGACGCGGAGCGTCTGTCCCACTATTACGACGATCCCAGCAAGGTCGGTATCGTCCTGACCATGGCCTGGGCCGTCTTCGGTATGTTCATCGGCGTGTGGGTCGCGGCGCTGCTGGCCTGGCCGGACCTGACCTTCGACGCCGCCTGGGCGAGCTTCGGGCGACTGCGTCCCGCCCATACGACGGCGGTTATCTTCGGCTTCGGCGGCAATGGCCTCATCGCCACGTCCTTCCACGTCCTGCAGCGCACGTCGCGCGCCCGCCTCGCCGGCCAGATCAGCCCGTGGTTCGTCCTGCTCGGCTACAATCTGTTCTGCGTCCTGGCGGTCACTGGCTATTTCATGGGCGTGACCCAATCGAAGGAATACGCCGAGCCGGAATGGTACGCCGACATCTGGCTGGTCATCGTCTGGGTGACCTATCTCGTACTGTACATCCGCACCCTGGCGCGCCGCAAAGAGCCGCACATCTACGTGGCCAACTGGTACTTCCTGGCGTTCATCGTCGTCGTCGCGATCCTGCACATCGTCAACAACCTGGCGATCCCGCTATCGCTGGCCCATGCCAAGAGCTATTCGGCCTTTTCCGGCGTCCAGGACGCGATGACGCAATGGTGGTACGGCCACAACGCTGTCGCCTTCTTCCTGACCGCCGGCTTCCTTGGCATGATGTATTATTATCTGCCGAAGCGAGCTGGCCGGCCGATCTTTTCCTACCGGCTGTCGATCATCAGCTTCTGGGGCATCACCTTCATGTATATGTGGGCGGGCTCGCACCATTTGCATTACACGGCCCTGCCCCATTGGGTTCAGACGCTGGGGATGACCTTCTCGATCATGCTGCTGGTGCCGTCCTGGGCCTCGGCCGGGAACGCGCTGCTGACCTTGAACGGGGCGTGGCACAAGGTGCGTGACGACGCCACCTTGCGCTTCATGATGGTCGCGGCCGTGTTCTACGGTCTGTCGACGTTCGAGGGCTCGTTCATGGCGATCCGCCCGGTCAATTCACTGTCCCACTACACGGACTGGACGGTCGGTCACGTCCATGCGGGAGCGCTCGGCTGGGTCGCGATGATCACCTTCGGCTCGATCTACAGCGTCGTTCCGTGGCTGTGGAAGCGCGAACGCATGTATTCGGCGGCGCTGGTGGAATGGCACTTCTGGCTCGCCCTCACCGGCACCATCGTCTACGTCTTCGCGATGTGGAACTCGGGCATCATCCAGGGCCTGATGTGGCGCACCTATACCGAGGAAGGCACGCTCGCCTATTCGTTCCTCGACTCCCTTCTTGCCATGTACCCCTATTACATAGCGCGGACCTTCGGCGGCCTGCTGTTCTTGATCGGCGCGATCGTCGGCTCCTACAATATCTGGATGACGATCCGCCACGCGCCGCTGGCAGTCGCGGACGAAGCCAAGGATACGCCTGCCACCCGCACCGCCGCCCCCGGCGCCTTCCAACCGGCGGAGTGATCGGACATGGCTGAGTTCTTCCACCGCAAGCTCGAGCGGACCGCCATCGGTTTCGTCGTCGCCATCATCGTCGTCGCCAGCATCGGCGGCTTCATCGAGATCGCCCCGCTCTTCACCATCGACGAGACCGTGGAGGAGGCGCCCGACATGCGGCTCTATACGCCGTTGGAGCTGGCCGGCCGCAACATCTACATCCGCGAGGGATGCTATGCGTGCCACTCGCAGATGATCCGCACACTGCGCGACGACGTGGAGCGCTACGGCCCCTATTCCCTGGCCGTCGAATCGCAATACGACCACCCGATGCTCTGGGGCTCGAAGCGGACCGGTCCGGATCTGGCGCGGATCGGCGGCAAATATTCGGACTTCTGGCATGTCGCGCATCTGACCAACCCACGCGATGTCGTGCCGCAGTCCAACATGCCGGCCTATCGATGGCTGATGCGCACGGCGCTGGAACTGGATGATCTGCCCCTGCACCTGAAGGCGCAGCAGCGGGTCGGCGTCCCCTACACCGACGAGATGGTGAAGAACGCCGCGGTGGACGCGGTCGGTCAGGCGTCGCCGGACGGGCGCTACGCCGCCGGCGTGACCGAACGCTACGGCGCGGCGACGACGATCAGCACCTTCGACGGGGTCGCGACGGAAGTCACCGAGATGGACGCGCTCGTCGCCTATCTTCAGATTCTCGGCCGGCTCACCAATGCCGCCCACGAGCAAACAGCGGCCGCGAGCGAGTAGGGAGCATGGATTTCGATCACGACACAGTCGTCGCCTTCTCCAAGAGCTGGGGCCTGTTCTACCTGATCGCACTGTCGATCGGCGTCCTGGTCTACGTCTTCTGGCCGTCCAACAAGAAGCGGTTCGACAAGGCCAAGAAGGACATCCTCGATAAGGACGATACGCCATGGACGTAGGCGAATACGATCCGGTAACCGGGCGCGAGACCACCGGGCACGAGTGGAACGGCATCAAGGAACTCAACACGCCGGTGCCGCGGGTTGTCCTGATCTTTCTTGCCGCCACCGCCACTTTCGCGGTGCTGTGGTGGTTCTTGATGCCGGCATGGCCATTGGGCTCGACCTACACCAAGGGTCTTCTCGGGATCGACCAGCGTGAGATCGTCACCGATCAGTTGCAAGAGGCCAAGGTCGAGCGGGCGGCGTGGGTGACCCGGATCGAATCGTCGAGCTACGACGAGATCCAGGCCGATCCGACGCTGATGCGGATCGTTCAGGAAACCGGCCCCCGGCTATACGGCGACAATTGCGCCGCCTGCCACGGCGTCGACGCCAAGGGCGCCGCCAACTATCCCGACCTGACCGACGATGACTGGCTTTGGGGCGGCGAGCCGGAGACGATCGCCGAAACCATGCGCGTTGGCATCAACTCGCCGCATGACGAAGGCAGGCTCGCCCAGATGCCGGCGTTCGGACGCGATCAGATGCTGGATCGCTCGCAGATCAACGATGTGGCGGCCTATGTTCTGTCGCTGAGCGATCCCGCTGCCTCGACCTCCAGGGACGCCGAAAAGATCGCCGCCGGAAAAGACGTCTTCCTGGCCAACTGCGCCGCCTGCCATGGCGACGACGCCACCGGATCGCGAGATCTCGGAGCGCCCAATCTGTCCGACCAGACCTGGCTTTATGGCGGCAATCTCCAAACGATCATCACCACGATCCACGGCGGACGGCAGGGCCACATGCCGACTTGGGAGAACCGTTTGAGCCCCGCTGACATCAAGATCCTCGCGCTGTATGTCCACTCCCTCGGCGGCGAGGCACCTTGAGGCGAAAGGAAAGCCGATGATGACGCGCGCTCGCAAAGCGAAATGGCTGATCGGGCTGGTCGTTTCTGCGGGCGTCTTGCTTCTGGTGGGGGTCAACGTGCATCTTGTCTACGTGGCATTCGCGTCCCAACCCGAATGCGTTTCTCATCTGAAGGAGAACGGTTCGGATTCGGGACGCTATCGAGCGGCGAAGTCCGCTTGCTGAAGGAGATCCGCGAAACCAACAAGTCGAACGGGAGGCAAAGATGAACGCGGCGAAAGTGACAAGCAGCGTAACGCAGGGCGCGAGGTGGCGGCGTGATCTGCCGGCATCCGCCGCTCTCGACTGGCTACGACGCGGCTGGAGCGATTTGACGGTGCGTCCCGGTCTCAGCCTGTTCTACGGCGTCGGAGTCCTGGCGGTTTCCCTTCTGGTGGTCTGGGGAATCTTCACTCTGGATTGGGGCTTTGTGCTCTTCCCCGCCTTGGCCGGCTTCATGATCGTCGGTCCGCTGCTGGCGATTGGTCTCTACGAGAAGAGCCGGTCGCTGGAGCGGAACGAGCCGGTGACGATGAAGCGGATGTTCCTCGTTAAGGCGAAATCCGGCGGCCAGATTTTGTTCATCGGCGTTCTTTTATGTCTGTTGATGCTGGTATGGATGCGCACTGCGGTGATCGTCTACGCGCTGTTCTTCGGTTATCGGCCCTTCCCCGGCTTCGACAACGTTATCCCCATGCTGGTCACCACCTGGAGCGGTTGGGGAATGCTGATCGTCGGCACGATCGCCGGTGGGCTGTTCGCCGCCTTCTCCTTCGCGATCAGCGCATTCTCGATCCCCATGCTGCTCGACGAGCGTAGCGACGCCTTCACCGCGATGGGAACCAGCATGGCCCTGGTCTGGAACAATCTGCCGGTGATGCTCGCCTGGGGCGCGATCGTCGTCGCCCTGTTCCTGTTATCCGCCTTGACCGGCTTGCTTGGGCTGATCGTCGTGTTTCCGCTTCTCGGCCACGCCACCTGGCACGCCTACAAAGCGGTCCGATGAGGATCTGACGCGCTTTTGCATCCCACACCGCGACCGACAGAAGCTGATCCACGAGGGAGGACTGAGATGACCGAGGAGAACGATCAGCCGGGGGAATTCGCCTCACCGCCCTGTTTTGCCCATGAGCTGCGGGAAACCCCGGAGGGCTTTGTCGCGGGCGACGCGGCGGCCGCGGCCGACCTCGCGCGCTGGCGCAAGGCCGAGCGCGAGCGGCTGATCGCGATGCGCCTGGCGACGGCCGTCGACGAGCGCAGCCGCGTCGCCGACGAGGTCGCCGCCGAGCTCGACGGGCTGGTCGATGTGCGGCCCGGGTTGGTCGTCAGCCTTTATTGGCCGATCCGCGGCGAACTCAACCTGTTGCCCTGGATGCGTTCCATGCATGAACGCGGCGCCCATATCGGCTTGCCGGTGGTGGTGGCCAAAGGCCAGCCGCTGATCTTCCGGCGATGGACGCCGGAAGGGCGAATGGAGCGTGGCGTCTGGAACATCCCGATCCCCGCCGATGGTGAGGAACTGACGCCCGACATAGTGCTATCGCCGGTGGTCGGCTTCGACGCCCAGTGCTACCGGCTCGGCTACGGCGGCGGTTTTTACGACCGCACGCTGGCGGCGCAGCCGCGAAAACCGCTGGTGATCGGCGTCGGCCTACCGACGATGCAAATCGCGACGATCTACCCGCAGCCCTACGACATCCCCATGGATGTGATCGTCACCGGAAAAGGCCAGATCGCCCGGCCCGAGACGCGTGGATGACCAGCCTCTGGGTGCGGCGGGCCTATGACACGCCGAGCCGGTCGGACGGCCAGCGCGTCCTGGTCGATCGCCTGTGGCCGCGCGGGGTCTCCAAGGATGCCTTGAAGCTCGATGACTGGGCAAAAGACATCGCGCCAAGCGAGGCCTTGCGCGATTGGTTCGGCCACGACGCCGCCAGATGGGACGAATTCAGACGGCGCTACGCCAAGGAACTCGACGCCAACCCCGAGGTGGTACAGGCGTTGCGTGACCGTCTCGCAAAGGGCCGCGTGACGCTCGTCTACGCTGCGAAGGACACTGCCCACAACAACGCCGCCGCACTGAAGGCGTATCTGGAAAAGCGCCAAGCCAGCGCTACTAAATGAGCGATGCCGCCCGCTACCCCGGGGCAGCGGTTGCGGGCGCGGCCTTGCCCGGGCCGACCGGAAGCCCGAGGATGTCCTGGAGGGGCGTGCGAGCGACAACGAGATCGGCGAGGGTGAAGCGGTCGAGAACCGCGAGATAGGCGTCGAGCGCCTCTGCCAGAGCGCCCCGCAGCCGGCAGGGGCCGGTGATGACGCAGCGATTGCGGGTCGGATCGAAGCACTCGACGAGACGGAAATCATCCTCCGTCGCCCGGACCACATCGCCGATGACGATGCTGGCGGGGTCGGTCCTGAGCCGGAGGCCGCCGCCCCGCCCCCTGACGGTTTCGACGAAACCGCCGCGGCCGAGTTCCTGGGCAATCTTCATCAGGTGGTTGCGCGAGATCCCATAGGCCTCGGCGACTTCCTGGATGGTCGCCAGCGCATCCGGCTTCACCGCCAGATACATCAGAAGCCGCAAGGCGTAGTCCGTATACATAGTCAGGCGCACGGAATTTCTCCCAAAAGATGCATGTACGGTATTGCTTTAATCGCGGCCGCGCAATATCCTTTGAAAAGATGGATTGGCAGCGCATCTTTTGGCATCGAGCACGGCGTCACCAGCCGGACCAGCGCGCAACACCCACTCGAAAAAGGCGACGCCCGCGCGGCAGGAGCGACTTGTCATCGGCCCCGTGGATGGCGCCCGCGTCGCGGAAATGAGGACGAAGCGATGAGATTTCTGCACATCCTGCTGGACGTATTTCTATTTCCCGGCAATCTCATGCTCCGCAAATGCGGCATCAGCATCGAGGAAGACGGAGGGTTGTTCCGGTCCTTCGTCAATATGTGTGTCTGGGGCGCCGCCAGCCTGGCCGTGGCGATGTATATCTTCCTGTAGAAGCGCCGGCCGTGGTTCAGTTCGCCCTCGCCTATGTCCTGTTCATGACCGCCCATCTCGTGCCGGCGGCGCCGCATCTGCGCCGCTTCGCCATCCACACGCTCGGTCGCAGGGCGTATTTTACGCTCTATTCCCTCGCTTCCCTTCTCCTGTTGGTCTGGCTGATTGCCGCCGCGCGCTCGGCGCCGACGCTGTTTCTGTGGCCGCTAACGCCTGAATTGGTGCTGATTCCGCTGATCGCCATGCCGTTCGCCTTCATCCTTGTCGTCGCCGGGCTGCTCCAACCCAATCCGCTGTCGGTGTCATGGCGAGGCGGCGTGTTCGACCCGGCCCGGCCGGGCATCGTCGCCGTGACCCGTCATCCGGTGCTGTGGGGTTTCCTGCTCTGGGCGCTGTCGCATGTGGCGGTGAACGGCGACGTGGTCTCGGTCGCTCTGTTCGGCGGCCTGGCGCTCTACGCCGTGGCCGGGTTTGGCCTCGCCGACAAGCGGGCGAAATCCCGGCTCGGACCCGATCGATGGAGCACTTTGGCTGCGCGCACATCGATCATCCCTTTCGCCGCCATTTTGAACGCCCGGCCCCGTCTATCTCCCGACATGTCAACGCTCGCCGGAATTCTCGGCGGACTGGCGCTCTATGTCGCGTTTCTCGCCGGCGGCCATTTCTGGCTTGTCGGCGTCGATCCGCTCACCTTCCTGACCCCCTGACCGAGGCCGCCCGATGTCGATGCCGCCACTTCTCAGTTACGGTTTCCGCCCGTTCTTTCTGCTGGCGGCCCTATGGGGCGGGGCGGCGGTGCCGTTGTGGCTCCTCGCCTATCGCGGCTCGATTCACATTTCAAATGCCTATGGCGACCTTGCCTGGCACGCGCACGAGCTGATCTTCGGCTATGCTGCGGCCGTGATCTGCGGCTTCCTCTTCACCGCCATCCCCAACTGGACCGGGCGCTTTCCGGTCAAGGGCGCGCCGCTCCTGTTTCTGGTCGTGATCTGGGTGCTCGGCCGCCTCGCGATGCTCGGCGCCGATTGGATCGGCCTCGCGGCCGCCGCCGTGATCGATGTCCTGTTTCTGGTCGCCGTGATCGGCTTCGCCGCCCGCGAGATCATCGCCGGCAGCAATTGGCGGAACCTCCGCGTGCTGGTGCTTGTCGGGGCGCTGCTCGCCGGGAACGTTCTCTTCCATGTCGCGATTCTGCGTGGAGATCCGACCGATCTCGCGCTGCGTCTTTCGATCGCCGCACTGATCGCGCTGATCACGCTGGTCGGCGGCAGAGTGATCCCGAGCTTCACCCGCAACTGGCTGGTCAAGCACGCCAAGCCGCTTCCTTCGCCTTTCGGGAAGCTCGACGCCCTGGCCATCGGCACGACAATCGTCGCGCTGCTCGCCTGGGTCGTCGCTCCCGAGGCGATCGTCACCGCCGGGCTGGCGCTGCTGGCCGCTGCGCTGCTGATTGTCCGACTCCTCCGCTGGCGCGGCTGGCCGACCTGGCGCGAGCCGATCCTCGCCATTATGCACATCGCCTACGCTTTTGTTCCGGCGGGATTCCTCTTGCTCGGCGCCAGCGTCGCCTGGCCGGACGTGGTGCCGGCAAGCGCCGTCATCCACAGCTGGACGATCGGCGCGATCGGCACGATGACGCTCGCGGTGATGACCCGCGCGAGCCTTGGCCACACCGGCCGGTCGCTCAATGCGTCTCCCGCGACCATCATCCTCTACGCCGCCATGCTGATCGCCGCGCTGGCGCGCATCGCTGCGGCACTCACACCGGAATTCGCACTGCCGCTTCTCAGCCTTGCGGGCGCCGGCTGGAGCATCGCCTTGCTCGGCTTCGCGATCGTCTACGGGCCGATGTTGGCGGCGGCACGGCCGCGCCGGGCAAAAGCCGAAACGTCACCGGCCGTTCGATAATCCAGCGTGGCATCGGCGGGACCTTGCCGCGACGCGATGCGCCAAGGACAGATTTCCGGCGAAACCACGTGTTAAGGCTCGATCTCTAGAAGCCGACCGCTTGGCCATCCTTGCGGGGATCGGAGCCCGCAACATAACCACCCGCGACGCGATGGACGAGTTGCGCGCCGCCAAAGCCGAAGGCGACGGCATCGCCGGTTTCGCGGACCACGCGATGCCCCTTCGCCTCGAGGGCTGAAAGCACGTCGTCGCCGGCCGCTGCCTCGATCGCCACTTCGAGACCCTCCATTGCCCGCCAGCGCGGCGCGTCGACCGCCGTCTGCGGATCCTGCCCCCAGAGCTGGGTGCGCAACACCATCTGCACATGCCCTTGCGCCTGGATCGGCCCCCCCATCACGCCGAAGCTCATCAACGGCTGACCGTCCTTCATCACGAAGCCCGGAATGATCGTATGGAACGGCCGCTTGCCGCCGGCGACCTCGTTCGGATGTCCCTTCGCCAAGGAGAACCCATGTCCGCGATTTTGCAGGCTGATCCCGGTTCCCGGCACGACCACGCCAGAGCCGAAGCCGGAATAATTCGACTGGATGAACGAGACCATCATGCCGTTCTCGTCGCACGCCGACAGACAGATGGTGCCGCCGTGCTTCGGCGCGCCGGCCTTGAAATCCTGTGCCCGATCCGGGTCGACCAGCTTTGCCCGATCCGCCAGATAGCTCTGGTCCAAAAGATGGGTTTCCTCGATCTCGCGCATGTGCTCGCGATCGGCGACGAACGTCCACATGTCGCGGAAGGCGAGCTTCATCGCCTCGATCTGAAGGTGCAGCGCCTCGACGCTGTCGGGTTCGAAACGCTCGATGCCAAGGTGCTGGAGAATGCCGAGCGCCATCAAGGCGGCGATGCCCTGACCATTCGGCGGAATTTCGTGCAGATCGACCTCGCCGAAGCGCTGATGGATCGTTCCGCACCAATCGCTTGCGTGGGCGGCAAGGTCGTCCTCGGTCATGGCGCCGCCATGCTCCTTGGCAAACGCCGCGATGCGGGCCGCGAGTTCGCCGCGATAGAACGCCTCGCCCTTGGTCTCGGCGATCAGCCGCAGGGAACGCGCGAGATCGTCGCTGCGAAACAGCGTGCCGGCGGCAGGCGTGTGTCCACCTGGCATGAAATGTTCGGCGAAGCCCGGCTGCTTGTGGAGAATTTCACCGCCCATCGCCCAGAGCTCGGCGATGATCGGCGAAACCAGAAAGCCGTTCTCGGCATAACCGATCGCCGGCTCGATCAGTGCCTCGAACGGCAGTTTGCCAAAGCGCGCCGACAGGTCGCGCCAGGCGGCGACGGCACCGGGAACGGTGACGCTCTCCCAGCCGCGCAACGGCATCGCATCGTTTCCGGCAAAGCGATCGGGCGTCCATGCCGCCGGGCTGCGGCCGGACGCATTGAGGCCATGCAGTTCCTTGCCGTCCCACAGGATCGCGAAGGCGTCGCTACCAAGTCCGTTGCCGGTCGGCTCGACCACGACGAGCAAGGCCGCCGCAGCGATGGCCGCGTCAACGGCGTTGCCGCCCTTGGCGAGCATCGAGAGACCCGCTTGCGAGGCCAGAGGCTGCGAGGTCGAGACGACATTGCGGGCGAAGACGGGCGAGCGGCGGGACGCATAAAGTGGGTCATGGCGATATTGCATGGGTCAGGTTTCCTCGCGGGTAATATTGCCGGACGTCAGGATGAACTCGGCGCCAGCATGCTCTTGCGACCCTTCATGTAAGCGCGAGCGCTCCAGACGATCGAAAGAACCGCAGCGACCAACAGAAAGGCCGAGATCGGGCGGGTGAAGAAGGTCGTCCAATCGGCATCGCTCATCAGGGCGCGGCGCAAATTGGTTTCCGCTATCGGGCCGAGAATCACGCCAAGCACCAGCGGGGCCAAGGGGTAGTCCAGCTTCTTCAGGACATAGCCCAGCAATCCGACGAAGCCGAGCAGATAGACGTCGGTGACGCGGTTGTTGAGCGCGAACGCGCCGACCACGCAGCAGACCGTGACGACAGGCACGATCACGAACTTCGGAATTTCCGTGACGCGCAGGAAGAACCGCATCGTGGTGATGCAGATGATCAGCATCATCAGGCTCGCCACCACCATGGCGATGAACATGCCGTAGACGAGGTCGCCATGTTCCATGATCAGACGCGGGCCGACGCTGACCCCATGCACCATCAGCGAGGCCATCAGGATCGCGTCGACCGCCGATCCGGGAATGCCGAGCGCGATCATCGGAATGAGGCCGCCGCCGGCGGTGGCGGAGTTGCCGGCTTCCGAAGCGACGACCCCGTCGGCTATACCGGTGCCAAATTTCTCCGGGGTCTTGGAGGCCCGCTTGGCCTGATCGTAGGTCAAAAGATTGGCGATCGAACCGCCGGCTCCCGGCACGGCGCCGACGAAAACGCCGAGCAGCGAGGACCTCAGGAGGTTCCCCGGGCGGCTGAGCACCTCCTTCATGACGGTCCATGTGTGGAAATCGATCCGGCCCGAGATCAACGCGGCATTCGTCTTGACCGCCGTGGGATTCTCGAGTTCGCTCATCAACTGGCTGATCGCGAAGATGCCGATGAGAACCACGAGAAACGGTAGCCCGGGCGCCAGCATCTCGATATCGAAGGTGAAGCGCGGCCGCCCCATCATCGGGTCAGGCCCGATCACCGCGATCGCGAGGCCGATGACGCCGGCAATCAATCCGCGCAGCAACGACGCGCCGACCAGACTGGCGACGATCGTCAGGGCGAAGACGATCAGCGAAAAATATTCCCAAGGCCCCAATCGAACGGCAACGATCGCCAGCGGCGGCGCGGCGACGATCAGCACGAGGGTGGAGATGATCGTCCCGAAGAACGAGGCCCACACGCCGAGCGAGAGTGCGCGGCCGGGCTCTCCATTGCGCGCCATTGGAAAGGCATCGAAGGTCGTGGCGACCGACGAGGGCGTGCCGGGAATGCCGAGCAGCGCCGCCGAGATGAGCCCGCCGGTGTAACCGCCGACATAAACCGACAGCATCACCGAGATTCCCTGCAGCGGTGGCATGGTGAAGGTCAGCGGCAGCGTCAGCACGATCGCCATGGTGACGGTGAAGCCGGGTATCGCTGCCGCGATGATGCCCGCCAGTGAGCCAAGCGCCATGTAAAGAAGCGTGTCGGGCGCCAACACCTGGACGAGCCCGAGCAGAAAATCGTCCATCTACGATGTCCCTCCCGCTCAGCCCAACAGGCCGCGAGGCAGAAAAACGGTAAAGCCTTCGGCAAACAGCCAGTTGAGGCCAAAGGAAAAGACGATGGCAACCAAAAGCGCGGTCACGATCGTCCGTCGGTCGCGCGGCGCCGCGATCAATTGCGCGACGAGCAGGAAAAGGAAGGTCGCGATC
Source organism: Aurantimonas sp. A3-2-R12 (assembly GCF_036016755.1). Lineage (NCBI taxonomy): Bacteria > Pseudomonadati > Pseudomonadota > Alphaproteobacteria > Hyphomicrobiales > Aurantimonadaceae > Aurantimonas > Aurantimonas sp. A3-2-R12. The sequence goes on from NZ_JAYXIH010000017.1 coordinate 77,927, forward strand.
GAGAAGCCGAGCGTCCTCAGTCCGGCGAGGTAGAGGCCGAAAGCGAGAAAAACCAGGATGACCAGACGGTGCGAAAAAGCGAGGGCGCGGATGCGGGCAGCCCAGCCTGTCGGCAGACCCCAACGCGACAAACGTCTGGCCGACAGAAAGATCGCGACCAGACACAAGGCGGCGAGCAGCCCCATCACCAGCTTCGGGAACGCGCCGGCCCCGAGCGGCTCCCATCGCGATACCGGCAGGCCGATAGCGGCGACATACAGGCCGGCGGACACGATCAGGAAGACGACGTAGGAAGCGAGTTTGGCGACTTCGCCAGCGACCTCCTCGTCGGAAACCTGCGGGGATGCCGCAAGCATGGCACCCCCGTCAGAGATTTTCTTGTCCGGAGTGATCATCCCGCGAGACGGCCCACCAGGCGGTCGATCGTCGCGTCGAGTTTTTCCAGATAGGTGCGGTATTCTTCCTGGCCGCGGAAATCGACCTCGGCCCCGGCATTGTTGATCTGTTCGACGAACGCCGCATCCTCGGACAGTTTCTCCAGCGCCGATTCGAGGGTCTTGCGCGTCTCTTCCGGCGCCCCTTTGGGCATCACGATCCCGCGGGTGATGGTCAGTTCGAGATCATGGCCCAGTTCCTTCAGCGTCGGAACGTCGGGCGTGGCCTCCAGGCGCTCGGCCGCGCCGGTCGCCAGGAAACGCAGATCGCCGTTCTTGACGAATTCCAGTGATGAAGAAACATCGCCGATGGCCGCGTCGAGATTGCCGCCGACGAGGGCCCGGATACGCTCGCCGGTTCCCTCGTAGCCGACATAGGACAGCTCGATACCCGCCGCGTCCTCGATCATCGCCGCGTGCAGATGCGGGACGCCGCCGAGCGTGACGCCGGTCTTGATCTCGCCGGGGTTCTCCTTGGCGTAGGCCACGAACTCCTCGAACGTCTTCCAGGGGCTGTCGGCGCGCACGACCAGATATTGCGGCGACGACGTCATCAGCGCGATCGGGTCGAACGTATCCCAGTTGATATCGGTCAGGCCGGTCTTGTTGGCGACCGGCAGGCCTTCGTGCACCTGGCTGATCGTGTAGCCATCGGCCTCGCGCTTGCTGGCCTCAGTCAGGCCGACGGTGCCACCAACGCCTGGCATGTTGATCACCGCGAGCGGCTGACCGAGAAATGGCTCGGCGTTGTTGGCAATAATACGCATCAGCGTGTCGCTGCCGCCCCCAGGTCCCCAGGGAACGATGAACTCGACCGCACGCTCGGGATATTCCTGAGCCTGGGTGGACGATGCCAATCCCGTCAGTGCGGACAACGTCATCGCACCCGCGATGGTGAGGTTCCTCAGTTCGGCCAGCATAATCGCATTCATCCTTCTGTCTTGGAGTGCCCGCCCTATTCGACGGCCCCAAGGGTTGCGGTGGGAAATGGGCTACGCCCTCAATCGACAGCGCTGCCCGGCAGCTGTTGGGACGGAGCCTAAGAGGAGTGCCTGAAGATGGCAAGCAAGTCTGATTAATGCCTGGGACGCGACCCATTTACGCGGGGAACCTCTGCCGGCGACGATGTCGCATGCGGATTTCGATCCACATTGGCTGGGTAGCATCGGAATTGGCGACATGCCTGCGGGCGCGGACCAGCGTCCGGTCCGGCCATCTCATGTCTTGACCGGCTGCATGATCGCGAAATCGCCCCCCCCCCATCCGCCTGAAGGACCTCCTGGGCATAGATCCGATCGTAGCCGCGCCACCCTGGCGCCGGGTTCGACGGCGATCGGAAGGTCCGGCGCCGCCGTTCCAGCTCGTCGTCATCGACCTACTTTTCCGCACGAAGACGCGCCTCCCCGAAACAGCCGCGTCTTTGGCGTCGTTGAATCGGCTGCGCGACACATGTGTCCGCCACATCGTCGGGGACGCGCCGCACGCATTAGCAGACCCCGTTGCGCACGGTCACATGGTTGGGCAGTAGTATGGAATCATCGTCCACGGGATGCATGTCGGACGGGGGCCGGTCCGAATGTCGACGGCCGTTGGGCGATTGCAATGACTTGCGGAGATTTTGGTGGGCCCGGCAGGTGGCCTTGGCCCAATGGATCATGACGTGCGGTCTCCTGCGGCCCACCCGTCAATGCGGATGCTGGCCGAGGCGGGAATGGAGCCGGGCGTCATGCGTCTTGAAGTGCTCGGTGAACCAGGGATCCAGTGCCGCGACCAGCCGGTCGGCCTGAGGCCCGGTGCCGGATTCGTAATCGCTCATGATATCCCGCAACTCGTCGAGCAGCCGCTCGTGATCGGCCTTGTGCTGCGCGATCTGGTCGTAGTCGTGCTCGCGCATGAACTTCTCCTCCAGCGCGAAATGAGCAGATATCCCGCGCAGCAGATCGCCGAAGGCGGCGACCGCATCGCCGTCCCCGGTCAGCGCGTCGCCAAGCCGGTTGACGAGATCGATCAGCTCCTTGTGCTCGTGATCGACGGCCGGAACGCCGACGCTGTAGCTGTCCTTCCACTCCATCCGAGGCATCGGTACTCCTCCCACAAACAATCAGTTGAAGACAAATCCGCCCTGCTCGGGGCGAAAGTCGATGGCGAGATTTTGCTCCGCCGTTAGGGTAATGCGGCGCGCGGCCTCGTAGTCGAAGCCCTCGGCGCGCCCAGTGTCGGCCAGGCGGACGGCGATTTCATGATCCCCCGCGCCAAGCGGGAAACGCTGGTACACCCGAGCCGGGCCGTCGCCGGCCAGGCCGCTCGGCGGCAGTTCGGCGCGAAGCGCCGGCTCACCATCAATGTCGAGTTCGAACCGAAGCGCCGCGCGCTCGCGATCGCAGATCTCACGCTTGCGCATATTCGCCGGCAATCTCGCCCGTTCCTCTGCGTCGAGCTGTCGGCAGTTACGCGCGCCGCCATGGGTGAAGCTGAGTTTTACCACGCCGGTCCCTTCCGGCAGGCTCCGCCATGTCGGCGCGGCCGAAAAAAACGCGGCGCCAGTGGCGACCACCGCCGTCACAGCGCTGCCGAGGATCAGGCGGCGAACCCGGCTCATTGGTCGACCTCCTCGATCGACTGAGGGAACTGCCGCGTCGCTCCCGCTGGCAAAGCATCATCGGCTGGCAGCGCGGCGAGACGATCCTGGAAGGTCGCCAATTCGCGCGCAAGCCGCGCCGTTTCCGTCGGCCCCGCCCAGACCGTCGCCAGCCGGGCGCGCGGCACCCGGGCGCGCAGATAGGGATCGCGGGTCGCCGCGATACGCTGCTCGGTCCATTCGATGCCGAAGCGATGCTGGCATTCTCGCTCGGCGCAACCGGCGATCGCCACGCCATCGGCCAGATCACGGGACAGGATGAAGTCGATCAGCGATGGCGGGGCCATGGCGACACAAGGCAGCACGACCCGTCCCGGCAGATCCCTTCCCGCCGCGCCATGGGCGCAGGCCAGCGTCAGCACCCGCCCCGGCCCCTCCAGCGCCACAGCGGCCTCGATCACCTGTTCCCGCACCATCTTCAGCGACAGGTCGGGCAGGTCGATCCCGGTCACCAGATCGATGGAGCGGCGGAACGGCGTCGAGGACGGGCATGACCCCATGCAGATGCCGCAGGCGACGCAGCGATCGGGATCGACTTCGGCCTGGTGGGGAAACGGCGCGCCATCGGTGCGCGGCACCAGTGTGACCGCGCCGTAGGGGCAGTCCTCGACGCAACGGTTGCAGCCATTGCAATGGTCGAGGAACACCTCGACCGGCGCCGGACGGGGCTTGGGCGGCAACCAGGGAAGGGCCGACATTCCGACGCTGAAGAGCACCAACCCGGCCCAGATCGCGCCCGCCGGCACCAGATCCATCACCGGATAGAGCGGCAGGATGAACCAGTCGATACCGACCTGCGCCGGCACCATCGCCAGATCGGCCGCGGCTTGCGAGCGGGCCGGCAACAGCAGCGAGGCGATCAAAAGGCCGGCCAGAACGATGCCGCCGAGTTCCCGCGACGGCGCGGTCCGGGCATTGGTGATCCGCTGGATATGGATCCACATCACCAGCAACAGGATCAGCGGTACCGCGATATGGAGGAACACCAGGAGGGTGAAGAACCGTCCGCTCAACGCCTCGGGCGTGAGAAAATTCCGCGCGATCGGCTCGCCGAAGATGGGCAGCCAATCGAGCAGCTCGGTGCTGGCGATGGCGACGTATTGCGCCAGGCGGTCCCAGACCAGCCAATAGCCGGTGATGCCGGAGATATAGACCAGCCAGATCAGCGGCACGCCGGTGATCCAGGAGAACCATCGCGCGCCGCGATGGCGCCCCCTGGCGAACTCGCGAACCAGATGAACCAGCATGACCGCGATCATCAGATCGGACGCGTAGCGGTGAAAACTCCGCGCGATGCCGGCGTGGAACCAGTGGTCGTTGGTCAGCCACTCGATCGACGTATAGGCGTTCACCACGCCGGTATCGAAGAAGATGAAGAGATAGACCCCGGTCGCCGTGACGATCCAGAACAGGAACCAGCCGAGCGTGCCAAGCTGGGCCATCGGATTCCACTCGGGTCCGAAGATGGCGTCGAGTGCCCGTTCGACCCGGTCGAAGCCGCGGCTCAGGGTAGTACCGACGGCTCTCATACCTCGTCCCGACATCGCCCCACCGGCCGCCGGTTGCCCAGCCAGAGCCGCAGGATGACGATCCCCGTCAGGATCAGCGAGAGCCCGCCGAGCACGATGCCGAAGCCGATCGCATAGTCGAATTCGTAGACGCCGGTCGCCGGGTTGTAGGTCGTGCAGATGAACTTGATCCGATCGATCAGGCCCTCGCGGGTGATCCCGCGCAGGCTCGTGCCGTAGATCAGGTCCTTGAGCGGTTCCAGCAGCATCTGGATCGGAAAGTCGTCGCCATAGATATGGCGGTAGACGCGTCCCTCTGCGTCGAGGATCGTCGTCTGGGTGATATGCTCGAAGCCGCCGGCGGCGGCGCGATAGCTGAAACCGACATCGGCGAGAAGCCGCCGCAGCGTCGCCGCGTCGGCGCTGGCGAGCCGCCAGTCCGCCTCGGGAATACGCTGTGTTTTGGCGAACGCGTCGAGCCGGGACGGCGTGTCGTTGCGGGCGTCGAAGCCGAGCGTCAGCACCGAGAATTGCTGCGCGCCGAAGACGCGACGCGCCTCCTCGACCGCCTGGATTATCCGCTGCGTCGTCGGCGGACAGACCGACGAGCAGCTCGTATAGACGATGCTGACCACCAGCGGCCGGCCGCGAAGCTCGGCCAGCGGGAGCGACGCGCCATGACGGTCGACCAGCGTGTAGTCGCCCACGAGTCGGCCCAACGCCGCCTCGCTCGCGGCTACCACCGCGATCGGATCAAAACTCTCGGCGCCTTCGGCCCGGAGCGGTATGGCCACCGCGAACAGGAGCGCAATACCGACAAAGCGGCGGATCAGGTCGCCCATCGGACCGCGGCGTCGAGATAGACGCCCGTGACAAGCAGCGCGAATTGCACGAGCGAAGCGCGAAAATTGGCCATCGCGGTTTGCCGCGACGGCGCCGCCCAGAGCTGGGCCGAGCGCCACAGGAACAGCCCGCCGCCGGCCAGCGCGAAGACGCCGTAGACCAGACCCATGCCGGTGGCGAGCGGTAAGAGGGAGAGCACCAGCAACACCGCTGCGTGACCGAGGATGATCGGCGCCCATACCTTTTCGGACACGATCACTGGCAGCATCGGCACGCCGCACCGCCGATAGTCGTCGCCCTTCGCCGCCGCCAGCGACCAGAAGTGCGGCGGCGTCCAGAAGAACATGACGAGGGCGAGGATCACCGGCGTCGCCTGCATTTCGCCGCCGACCGCCGCCGCGCCGGCGAGGATGGCGAAACTGCCGGACGCGCCGCCGACCACGATGTTCCACACGCTCCGCCGCTTCAGCCATACGGTATAGACCCAGCCATAGGTGATGGCGCCGAGAAACAGCCAGAACGCCGCCAGTGAACCTCCGACCGACCAGGCCATGACCAGCGAGGCGAGCAGCAGGCCGGCGAAGGTCACCGGCCAGATCGGACCGGGCTTCAGGCGGCCGCTGGCGAAGGGCCGGGCGTGGGTCCGCCGCATGTCCCGGTCGCTCTCGCGCTCCCAGTAATGGTTGAAGGCGCCGGCCGCCCCACTGGCGCCGAGGACCGCGAGCAGGAAGACGCCGGCCTGGAGCGGCGACAGCGTCCCTTCGCTGGCCAGCATCCCGGCCAGCGCTGCCAGCGCGACGGCGAAGCCTATCCTCAGCTTCAGGATCGAACCGGTTATGCGGAGCGCGGCCAGCATCGCTTCGCCCTCACCGGAACAGCCAGAGGTCGGACAGATACTTCCAGTTGACGAAGTAGTAGAGCACAAAGGAGACGAAGAAGATCGTCACCAAAACGATCGTGCCCGGCAGCTTGACCGCCGCCTCGCTGCCGTAGTGCGATGCCGCATACGGTCCCTGTGCGTGCAGCGGGAAGTGCATCGGCTGCGCTCCTGCGGTGTCGAGCTTCTTGCCGAACAGCACGGTGCCAACCGTGATCAGGATGTAGAGCGCGCCGCCCAGGCCCGCGATGAGAGCGAAGATGCCGTTCAGCCCCATCATCAGGAAGGCACCGGGCGCATACTCGAAGGCATGCGCTGCATCGGTCAGGGTGATGTCCCAGTGCCGCCGCGCGACGCCGAGGGTGCCCGCCCCCATCATGAACAGCGAGATGCCTCCGGCGCCGATGCCGAACAGATAGGGCTGCCACTTCGCCAGCTTCGGCCAGATGACCTCGCGTTGGAAGATGAGCGGCAACAACAGATAGGTCACCGCCATGAAGGCGAGCGTGGTGCCGGCGACGACCGTGCCGTGGAAATGGCCGGGCACATAGATGGTGTTGTGCATCAGGACGTTGAGCTGTTCGGTGCCGAGCACGACGCCGGAGATGCCGCCGATGAAGCCGAACATGACGAGGCTGAGGAACATTCCCGAAAAGGCCGGGTTGCCCCAGGGCGCCTTCTGCAGCCACTCGAACCAGCCCTTCCGGAAGCCGTTGCGCCGCTGCGCCGCCTCGATCGCGCCGGGCACAGTCAGTCCGTGAATCATCGAGCCCATGACGGCCAGATACATCATGTAAGAGGTGTTGATGATCTTCCACTCGGCGCTCATGCCGGGCTCGGCGAGCAGATGGTGCGCCGAGGCGAGCTGCAGGAACAGGATGTACATCAAAAAGGCGGTCCGGCTGACCTTCTCGGACAAGGGCTTCGCCCCCACCACCAGCGCCGCGATCAGATACCAGACCGAAACATGCGCCGAGACGTTCATCTGCTGCGAGGAGTGGCCCATGCCCCACCAGATCACCTTGTACATCAGCGGATCGATATTCGAGATCAGCCCGAGCGACCAGAGCCAGGTCGGGATCAGGATGATCGCGCCGGAGGCGATGGTGAATACCGCGATGATCGCCGCGGTCAGTGCGCCGAAGGTGACCAACGGTATCGATCCCTCATAGGTGCGCTCGGCGCGGGCGATGACCAGAGTACCAAAGAAGACCGCGACCCCGATCAGTGCGCCGACCGAGAAGAGAATCAGCGATAGATAGAACCAGGACGACGCCATCATCGGCGGGTAGGAGGTGAACATCACGGATGAGTCGCCGCGCAGCACCGCGTAGTTCGCCATCAACGCGCCGACGATCATCAGCACGAAGCCGAGCCAGGCGAATTTGGGTGCCGCGAGACGCGAGTTCAGGAGAACCGCCGAGGCTAGATAGAGAATCGCGATCTCGAAGAATATGATCCAGAAGAGCAGCACATTGGCGCCGTGCCCGGTCAGGACCAGATAGAACCACTCGGCCGGCAGAAGATGCACCGCCGGCCAGCGGGTCAGCGCCACCGCCACCCCCATCAGCCCGCCGAGCATGAGAAAGACGACGGCGGCCACCGCATTGGCCTTGATCAGTCGCTGAGCGGCGACGTCCACCTTCAGCCCGGTGTAGCCGCATTTGCGGAACACGGCCTCGGAAAAAGCGCCCGGCGCGATGCCTGCATCGATCGTGGTCATGGCGCTCTCCTTTATTCAGTCACGCGAATCCGGCCGGTCATCTGGTGATGACCGATGCCGCAATACTCGTTGCAGACGATGCCGAACTCCCCCGCCTCGGTCGGCGTCAGGGTGATGACATGCTCGTATCCAGGCTGGACCTGGATGTTGATGTTGGTCGGCTGCAGCGAGAAACCGTGCTGCCAGTCGGCCGAACTCATATGGATGCGGTAGCTCTGGTCCTTCTTCAGCTCGAGAATCGGCCACCACTCCCAGAGACGCGCGAGTAAATAGACCTCCTCACCGGCCGGCGGGCGGACCACCGGCACGCCCTCCTCCTCGCCGACCTGCCACTGTTCGGCGAACGCCTCGACCTTTTCGACATATTTGTCCGGGTTGATCCGGTAGGTCTCATTCGCAAGGTTCTGGTCGCCGATGAAGTGCCAGGCGATCATGAAGAAGAACATGAACAGACCCCAGAGGAAGGCGATGACAATCCAGCTCAACTCGATCTTGTGGATCGGCTCGTTCCACCAAATTCGGTTCTGGGGAGGAGTTATGGCCATGTTGGACTCCTATTGGGCGAGCGGAATTGTGACGATCTCCATCACGCCCCAGATCAGATAAAGAACCGTGGGGATGGTGATCCCGAACACCAGCAGCAGGAAAGGGTTGTCGAGAAGCTGCTGCATGAATGGGATACGCTCCGGGCGCGGGGTTTCCTGTTCGTCGGCCATGCTATTCCCTTCCCTTCCGGATATTCCCGAGACCTTTCAAGAATACCGACGCCCGGGCGTCGGCGGCTTGACGAAAGTCAAGTATTGGAAATTCTCGTGCAGAGAGCACCTGAGCGAGTTGCCAAACGCGATACGGCCGCTCGAACCGGAATTTTTGTGGCATCCGTCGACAGCGCGGCCGCGACGATCTGCGCGACCTCCGGCCGCATCCCCACGGGCTCGAGGAGCGGGCCGGGAAAAATCGCCTGGGCGAGAGCCTGCGGCAAGTCCACATCGACATGCCCCGCATGCCCGGCAAAGAACGGCAGGCACAGGGCGGGGCCGTTGAGCCGCGCCACGTCGGCAAGATACGGAACCTCGTCCACGAAGCCGACGCGAACGTCGCGAAACAGCCCGGCGGCGGCGATGAAGCGCGCGGCCTTCTCGGCGGCTTCGCGTGGCCGGGGATCCGACGGCGATCCATGCGCGGCGAGAAGGATCGTGGTCTCCTCCAGCGATAAATCTCGCTCCGACGCAGCGCGGCGCACGCAATCGAGGCAGAGCGCGTGCAGAGACGGATCGAGGCCTAGCGGCGACAGCATCGCGAAGGCGCTGTCGCAGAGCTCGCCGATCCGCCGCGGCAACTCGCGGCTGACAAACCAGCCGTCCGACATGAACAATGGATAGATCGACACCTGCTGGCTTCCGAGCGTGTCGAGCGTGGCTTTGAGCGTGCCGCGACCGGCGAGCGTCGCGCCCCGCACGGTCCAGCCGTGAAGCCTCGCCGCCACACGATCGGCCAGCGCGTGCAGGTCCTCCTCGGGCCGCCCGGGCGCCGAGGGGGAGCCGTGCGCGACGATGAGCGCGGCGCGCGACTCAGTGGCTGGTGCCATCCGAAAAGCTGATCTTGTTCCAGACATTGTACTTCCCCGAGGGCTTTCTCATCGGCAACCGGGTGACTTCCTCGAGCGTTTGCGCATCGTAGACAATGACCGCGCCCTCATCCTCCCAGACGCTGACCAGCGCATACTTGCCGTCCCGATCGAACTCGACATGGGCGACGGTGGCGCCGAGAACCGGACGCAGGGTCTTGACGATCTCCAGCGTCTGCTTGTCGATTACATGCATCGCGTCGCGGTTCGGGCCGAAGAACACATCGGCCCAGACATAGCGGCTGTTTTCGTGGCTGCGCAGGAAGAAGCCGGGACCGAGCGTCTCGATCGTCTTGACCACCTGCCAGGTCTCGATGTCGATGACCGACAGCCGCGCCTGCTTCAAATGCGGCGTCGCCATCACCCGCCGGCCGTCTCTGATCCAGGAGATGCCCGAGCCGAGATGCGGCAGGCCGGGCAGCGGCAGTTCCGCGATCTCGCGACCGACGGTCAGGTTCACCACCACCCCGCGTTCGCCGTCGCGCGCCGCGCCGATCAGGTGGCGATAATCCGGCGTGAAGAAGAAGTCGTCGAGCGGGCTCGTCACCGCAATCCGGCGCAGCGCGAACAGCCCCTCGGACCCCGCGATCGCTTCGACCATCCCCTTCTCGTAACTGTGGACATAGCCCTCATAGACCGGTGCGGCATTGGGATCGGTCGCGATTTCCCAAATCTCCGGCGCATCCTTGAGCGCCAGGATGAAACTGTCGCGCTGCGGCGCCTGATAGACGGCGGATACCCGCGAGGGCGTGCCGTCCTTGTCCGCCACCTCGAAGACTTTCTCCACCGACAAATCGGCGGTCGCAAGGATGGTCAGGGTGCGCGGCAGATAGTTCGCCACCGCCAGATGCTTGCCGTCCTTGGAGATCGCGATGTTGCGGCTGTTCAACCCGGCGCGGACACGGCCGATCTCGGCAAGGCTCCACAGATCGTATTTCTGCACCCAACCGTCGCGCGACATGATGAAGACGAACCGCCCGTCGGGCGTGAATTTCGGCCCGCCATGCACGGCAAAGGGCGTCGGGAAGCGATCCAGCACCGTAAAGCTGTCCCCGTCGACGACACTGACGTGATGATCGCCGGTCTCGACGACGAGGAACAGGTTCAAAGGATCGGCGTCGAAGGCCGGGGCCGTGACGGGCACATAGTCCGGGTCGAGCGTCCGGGTTTGTTCGATCTGCCCCGGACCCCAGTCCGGGATTTTCGCCAGCGACGTGGTCAGGTAATCGCCGAGAGCGGCGATCTCGTCCGGGCTCAGGGTGTCGGCGAAGCCGGGCATTTGCGTCGCGGCGCGGCCTTCGGCGATCACTACGCCAAGCTTCGGCCCGCGCATGCGTTTCAGCGTCTCCGGGATCAGCGCCGGCCCGGTGCCGCCGAGTCGGTCGGCGCCGTGGCATTCGGCGCAATACCGCGAATACTGCGCCCGCGGCTCGCCCTGCACCGCCCCGGCGAAGGCCGTCAGCAGCAGGCTAGTGAAAACGATGAACCGGATCATGGCTCTTTCCCCGAAACGGCGTGACAGTCAGGCGCCCACCCGCTTTGACCCCGATCTCAGCGTCGCTCACGTAGCAGGCAGGATCCTCGGCCCAGGGGTCGCCTGTGAGCTGCAATGCACGGATTCGAGTATTGCCGCCGCACACGCTCTGATAGGCGCAAGCCCCGCAACGGCCCTTCAGCGGGCGCGGACGGCGGCGGAGCTGCGCCAGCATCGGGTCGTCACCGGTCCACAGTTCGGAGAAGCGGTGCTCCTTGACGCTGCCGATGGTGTAGTCCGACCAATAGGTGTCGGGATGCACGTTGCCCTGCGGGTCGATGTTGGCCACGCCCAGACCGGAGGAATTCCCGCCCCAGGCCTCCAGATGCGCGCGCAGATGCGCGACCCGCTCGGCCGGGAATAGGCGTTCGGCCCAGCGCAGGAAATAGACCGCGTCAGCGTCGTTGTTGCCGGTGACGATCTCCAGCGGCATGCCTTCGGCCGCCGCAATCCATGCGCGATCGATCAGAAGCTCCATCGCATGGCGCGTCCGCGACCAGCCGACATCCTCGCCGCGGTGCTTGTCGCCCCGTCCGGCATAGACCAGATGCGACAGGTAGAACTTGTCCACCCCTTCCGCATCGGCCAGCGCCAGCATTTCGGACAACTGATGGGCGTTGTCCTCGGTGATGGTGAAGCGCAGGCCGACCTTGATGTTGCGCTCCTTGCAGGCCCGCACGCCCGCCAGCGCCTCGTCGAAGGCGCCGACCTTGCCCCGGAACCAGTCGTTGGTCTCGCCGATCCCGTCGAGGCTGATGCCGACATAGTCGAAGCCGATCTCGGCCACCCGGTCGGCCGTCGCGCCGACGATGGCGGTGCCATTGGTCGAGAGCGCGAGATACATCTTCATCTGCCGCGCCCGCTCGGCAATCTCGAAGACGTCGCGGCGGGCCAGCGGTTCTCCGCCGGAAAGGATCAGCGCGGGGATACCGAAATCGCCGAGATCCTCCAAGACGCCCATCGCCTGCTCATGGGTCAGTTCTCCGGGAAACGCCACATCCGCTGAACTGGTGTAACAGTGGCGGCAGCGCAGGTTGCAGCGCCGGGTCAGGTTCCAGATCACCACCGGCTTGACCGGCCCGCGGCGCGCGCGCACCGGGGTCGGGTCGACCAGTTGACGCATATAATGCGAGAGGCGGAACATCAGCGCCCTCCTTTGCGGCCGAGCCGCAGACCGGTTTTCTTCAGGATGCGGGTCGAATAGAGGATGTCGCCGCTGCGGCGGGCGGGACCGAGCAATGCCGCGATGCGCTCGCGTTTCGCCTCGACCTGGTTGCGATCGCTGCCATGCACCATGGCAAAGAGATTGTAAGGCCAGACGGGTTGCGCGCGGGGCCTCAGATAGCAGTGCGAGACGAAGTCGAGCGCGCCCACCTCGGCGCCAATCCGCGCCGCGGCGCTGTCCTCCACGTCCCAGACCGTCATACCGTTGGCGGTCATGCCGAGCGCGTAATGATTGGGCGCTGCCCCGATGCGGCGGATCACGCCGCGTTCCCGCATGGCCGTCATGCGCGCGATCACCTCAGCTTCGTCCAGTCCCAACTCCGCCGCGATCGCGGCATAGGGCGCGGGCGTCAGCGGAAGCCCCGCCTGGGTGGCCTCGATGATCCCGCGGTCGATCGCGTCGATGCTCATCAGGCAACCTCCCGCCGACGCTGGATCAGTTTAGAAGCTGAATGGGCGTTGGTTCCTGGCCGCCGTGGCGACAGCCTCGGTTGCTTGCCTCTCGAAGGCCCG